>NZ_LMRC01000003.1:0-103569 GCF_001425565.1 Methylobacterium sp. Leaf466
CCTGATCGTGCCGGTGGCCATGGAAGAGAAGCTGCGCTTCGCCATCCGCGAGGGCGGTCGCACCGTCGGCGCCGGCGTCGTCGCCGCCATCAACGACTGAGGCCGGAGCCAACCGGATCCACCTTCGGTTGTCCACGATCGCGCCGGCGACCCGCCTTGACGGGTCGTCGGCGTCGTTGTTCTCGGACCCTGGATTGCAGGCCGCGAGGCCGTCTCATGGCGTCGATCTCGTCGCGACCGGTGGCCGATGGGCCCTCCGGGCGCGCCATCCCGGCGGCAGCCTTATCGACCCTGGCAGCACCGGCGGGCGCGCAAAGCTCATCGGGCAACGCGCGCTGGTCCCAGGGTCGCGCGACCGTTCCGGCGTTTCGGGAGGACGTCCTCTCGATCCTGTGCAGCGACGTACCGGCCGCCGCCGTCACATTCGACGATGACGATCCCGAGCACATCGTCCTCGGTCGGTTCGCGGCCCTCCTCGGCAACATCCGCCGGAGCGTCGCCGGTCTGAAGGATGCACAGCGCCACGCCGCCATCCTGCGACCGTCGAGCGGATCGCCAGGCGCAAACTCGAACGCGCATCGGGCGGTGAATCTGCACGAGCGGGGCCCGGCTCCCTTGCGTCGGGCGCGATGTTGGGGCATGGAGCGTGCCGCGTAGGAGTGTAGCTCAACTGGTCAGAGCGCCGGTCTCCAAAACCGGAGGTTGCGGGTTCGAGTCCCTCCACTCCTGCCAGTTCGGCACCGTCACGTGCCGCGTCGACCACCACACGGGATGATCCGACCAGATCCCGGCTCCGGTGCGTTCGACGAACCCGCCCAGTCGACAAGCCTTTAAACTTGCGATAGAGCGGTTCCATTCCGAGAGCGATGGATGCTGCCGCTGCTGGCTCCCCCAGTGCCGTGGACGGCGCGTCCCTTCGGTCCCGGCCCGATCCCCTCTGCTGTTAGCGCCATGGCATCGAACGAAGCGACGAAGAAAATCGAGGCGGCGCGCGGCAACGCGCGTGGTCCGTCGTCTCCGACGCCCCCCCGGGCGACGCCCCCGGTGCGGCCCGCACCCAAGCGCGTCGGGCCGTTCGAGTTCTTCGGCCAGGTCCGGGACGAGGGCCGCAAGGTCACTTGGCCGAGCCGCAAGGAGACCGTCGTCACGACGATCATGGTCTTCGTGATGGTCGTCGCCGCGAGCCTGTTCTTCACGGCGGTGGATCAGGTTCTGCGCTACCTCGTGACCCTGATCCTCGGGGTCGGGGCCTAACGCATTCCTCGGCCCGTCCGGCGCTTGGTGCCCGGGCCGACCGACGTCAGGATTTGGTGAGAACCGTGTCGAAGCGCTGGTACATCGTCCACGCCTACTCGAATTTCGAGAACAAGGTCGCGCAGTCCATCAAGGACCAGGCGGCCCAGCGTGGCCTGCTCGAGCTGTTCGACGAGGTGATGGTGCCGACCGAGAAGGTCGTGGAGGTTCGCCGCGGCCGCAAGGTCGATGCCGAGCGCAAGTTCTTCCCCGGCTACGTCCTCGTGAAATGCGACCTCACCGACGAGGTTTACCACCTCATCAAGAACACCCCCAAGGTCACCGGCTTCCTCGGTGCCGACAAGTCGAAGCCGGTGCCGATCCCCGACGCCGAGGCCGAGCGGATCAAGGGCCAGGTCGCCGAAGGCGTCGATCGGCCCAAGCCCTCGATCTCCTTCGAGATCGGCGAGATCGTCCGCGTCGCCGACGGTCCCTTTGCCTCCTTCAACGGTACCGTCGAGGAAATCGACGAGAGCCGCTCGCGCCTCAAGGTCGCCGTCTCGATCTTCGGTCGCGCCACTCCGGTGGAACTGGAATACGCCCAGGTCGAGAAGGCCTGATCGTAAGGAGCGAATAGGGAGTAGCGAATAGCGAATAGGGACGGCCGCGCGCCCTCTACTCGCTACTCGCCATTCTCTACTCGCCCCATCACACGCGGGAGGTCCGCCCGGTTCGCCGCCGGGGTCCACGGTCCGCACCGCGACCTGCAACCGTCCGAACCGACCGTGCTCCAGGCAGCCGGGCGGCGGACATTTCTTTGGGAGCAGTCCCCATGGCGAAGAAGATCACGGGTTACGTGAAGCTTCAGGTCCCGGCCGGCGCCGCCAATCCGTCGCCGCCGATCGGTCCCGCGCTCGGTCAGCGCGGCCTCAACATCATGGAATTCTGCAAGGCCTTCAATGCGAAGACCGCGCAGATCGAGAAGGGCACGCCGATCCCGGTCGTGATCACGGCCTACCAGGACCGCAGCTTCACCTTCGAGATGAAGCAGCCGCCGGTCACCTTCTTCCTCAAGAAGGCCGCCGGCCTGAAGATCGGCAAGAAGCCGGCCTCCGGCTCCAAGACCCCGGGCAAGGGCCCGACGGTGGGCAAGGTCTCCGAAGCCCAGCTTCGCGAGATCGCCGAGAAGAAGATGCCCGACCTGAACTGCGACTCGGTTGATGCCGCCGTCGCGATGATCCGTGGCTCCGCGCGAGCCATGGGCCTCGACATCGTCGCCTGAGGGGGAGGGTACCATGGCACACGAAGGCAAGCGTATCCGCGCCGCCCGCGAGGGCATCGACGCGCTCAAGCTCTACACCATCGACGAAGCGATCAAGCTCGTGAAGGACAAGGCCAGCGCCAAGTTCGACGAGACCGTCGAGGTCTCGATGAACCTCGGCGTCGACCCTCGCCACGCCGACCAGATGGTCCGCGGCGTCTGCAACCTCCCCAACGGCTCCGGCCGGACGGTGCGGGTGGCTGTGTTCGCCCGCGGCGCCAAGGCCGATGACGCCCGCGCCGCCGGCGCCGACATCGTCGGAGCGGAGGATCTCCTCGAGATCGTCCAGAGCGGCAAGATCGAGTTCGACCGCTGCATCGCGACCCCGGACATGATGCCCCTCGTCGGGCGCCTCGGTAAGGTTCTGGGCCCGCGCGGCCTGATGCCGAACCCGAAGGTCGGCACCGTCACCATGGACGTCAAGGGTGCCGTCGCCGGCGCCAAGGGCGGCTCGGTGGAGTTCCGCGTCGAGAAGGCCGGCATCGTGCACGCCGGCATCGGCAAGGTCTCGTTCGATGCCGACAAGCTCGTCGAGAACATCAAGGCGTTCGCGGATGCCGTGGCCAAGGCGAAGCCCGCCGGCGCCAAGGGCACCTACATCCAGCGCGTCGCCGTGACCTCCTCGATGGGCCCCGGCGTCAAGGTCGAGCCGGCGAGCGTGCTCGGCGCCTGACCGGGAACCGGCGTCCCGGTACGCCGGGATCGCCGTTCGAGACGTTCGTCAACGCCCGGCCCTGCGGCCGGGCGTTTTCGTGTGTTCCAGCCTCGAAGCAACGGGCGTCGTCGCCGTCATGGTCGACCAGGGCAATCGGCGTTGCACAGGCCCACGTCATGGGCTATGCCTGCCCCCGGTCAGCACCCGTAGCTCAGCTGGATAGAGCGTTGCCCTCCGAAGGCAAAGGTCACACGTTCGAATCGTGTCGGGTGCGCCAAAGATGCGGGTGTAGCTCAATGGTAGAGCAGCAGCCTTCCAAGCTGAATACCCGGGTTCGATTCCCGGTACCCGCTCCACCTTCGACATCCTTCAGATGAATCGGCGCTAACGCCATCGGCTTCGTCGAAGGCGACCAACACCCGGGGCTGGGCTGCGATAACGCGCCGTCCGCTAGTCGATCCACTCGCCCGCGCGCATCACCGGCACGGCGCGGCCCTCCAGGGTGAGGCCGTCGACATCGACCTCCGAGGAGCCGATCATCCAGTCGATATGGATCAGGCTGCGGTTGGCGCCGCGGGCTGCCAGATCCTCTTCGCTCATGCCTTCGCCGCCGTTGCGGAAGCACTTGCTGTAGGCTTGGCCGAGCGCGATGTGGCTGGCCGCGTTCTCGTCGTAGAGGGTGTTGTAGAACAGGAGGCCGGAGGCCGAGATCGCGGAGGACGCCGGCACCAGGGCGACCTCGCCGAGCCGCCTGGCGCCCTCGTCGGTGTCGAGCACCTTGGCGAGGACGTCGCCGCCGGTGCGGGCCGAGGCTTCGACGATCCGCCCTTGCGCGAAATGCACCGTGATGCCCTCGATCAGAGTGCCCTGGTAGGACAGCGGCTTGGTGCTGGTCACGAACCCGTCCACCCGCGCCTTGTGAGGCGTCGTGAAGACCTCCTCGGTGGGGATGTTGGCGTTGCAGACGACGCCGTTGCGGGCGGTCGAGGCGCCGCCGCACCATTCGTGGTCGTCGGCGAGACCCACCGTCAGGTCGGTGCCAGGCCCCTTGAAGCGCAGGGCGGCGAAGCGGTGCCGGTTCAGGGTCTCGGTGCGGGCGCGCAGGGCCGCGTTGTGGGCCTCCCAGGCGGCGACCGGATCGTCACCGTCGATGCGCGAAGCGGCGAAGATCGCGTCCCACAGCTTGGCCAGGGCCATCGTATCCGGATCGTGCGGGAACACCGTCCGCGCCCAGGGCAGGGTGGCCGCCGATACGATGGTCCAATTGATCGAGAAGTTGGCGATGAGTTCGAGGGCGGGAACGTAGGCCTTCGAGCGGGCGCGGTTGGCGCGCGACACCTTGGCCGCGTCCTGCCCCGACAGGAGCGACGGGTCGTCACCCGCGATGGCGAGCCGCGCCGCACCGTTGCGATAGGCCTCGGCCATGCCGGCGTAGAGCCAGCCCGCGGCGACGTCGAAGGCCGCGTCGGGGGCATGGGCAAAGCGTGCCAGGGTGGCGGCATCGTCGGAATAGAAGGTCGTGACGAGGGACGCACCGGCCCTGTAGGCCTCCTCGGTGATGGCCCGCACGAGGGGCACCGTCTCCAGCGGAGCGGTGATCACCAGCTCCTGGCCCGCCCTGAGGCCCAGCCCGACGTTGACCGCTACCCGGGCCAGGCGCGCGAGGCGCTCCTCGTGGCTGAGCCCGTTCGCCACGGCAAACCCCGCTTCGTTCGTCATCGCTCAACCTTGCCGCTTGGCTTCCCCTCGACGGGGATGAAGATGGGTCCGGCGAATCGGAGGTCTTCCGAGCGCCGGCAACCACCTTTCGGTCCGATGCCCTAGAAGATCAGCGGGCCGGGCGACAGGTCAAGCAGCGCGAGACCAGCGGATCTCGCCGAGGTTCTCGCGGAAGGCGAAGCGCAGCAGGTGGTCCGAGACCACGTTCTCGAGGCGGGTCAATCCGGCCGGGTCAGGGGTCACCACCCGCATCAGCAGGGCGTCGGCTTCGGCCTCGAAGGTGCAGACCCGGTCCTCGCCGAACGGCACAGTGCCATGGGCGTCCGTCGTCTCCACGGGGAACTTGTGGCTCCAGTGCCGGCACAGCTGCTTGAGGTAGCGGGTGGCCTCGGCGGTGGGCACACGGGCCTGGGAAGTCGGCATCACGTCGTCTCCTAACGGTCAGGCCGCGATCCGGATCGGTCCGGACAACGGCGGTGCAGCGGATCCGAAAACCGGACATCCAGGGCGGGGTCACGCCTTCGAAAATGGTGTCCCGCCGGTTAACGGGGGGCTAACGGACCCGCCGCAATCCCCCGCCTTCCGCTGCAATGCATATGATAGTGTCACCCGGATTTGTGCGACGCACAATCCCTCGTCGGCGTGGAAAGTTTTTGGTCCGGCCTCAAGTCTGGGTAGAGAATGAGGCCGTCTCGGGGTGGTCCGCCGCCTAACACCCGGACGCTCCCTCGGAGGGAATGACCTTCCCGGGGTTGAGAATGCCGTTGGGGTCCAACGCCTTCTTGAGACAACGCATGAGATCCAGGCCGACGGGATCGCCGTAGCGTGCCAGTTCGTCGCGCTTGATCCGGCCGATGCCGTGCTCGGCGGCGATGGAGCCGTCCATGGCCTGCACGATGTCGTGAACGATGCGATTGAAGCGACCCCATTCGGCGAGATAGGCGGCCTTGTCCATGCCCACCGGCTGGCTGAGGTTGAAGTGGATGTTGCCGTCGCCGAAATGGCCAAAGGCGCAGACGCGCAGGCCCGGCATCGCGGCCTCGCAGGCGGCGGTGGCCTCGTCCAGGAAATCGGCGAGGCGCCCGAGCGGCACCGACACGTCGTGCTTGATCGAGCCACCCTCCCGGCCCTGCACCTCCGAGAGGTTTTCGCGCAGGGCCCAGAGCGCCTCGGCCTGCGTCCCGCTCGACGCGATGGTCGCATCGTCGACGAGCCCCTCCTCGATGGCGCCCGACAGCAACGCCGTGAGCTCGTCGTCGGGGGCGGCGTCGGGGCGCGTGGCCGAGAGTTCGATGAGCGCATAGGCGGCGTGCTCGCCGTCGAGGGGCCGGCGGGCGCCCGCCAGGTGCTTGAGCACGATCTCGAGCCCGAACCGGGGAATGTATTCGAAGGCGGTCAGGTCAGCCCCGGCTGCGCCCCGCAGGCGCTCGAACAGGGCGAGGGCCGCCTGCGGCGACGCGAGGCCGACGAAGGCGACCGCCCTCGCATGCGGCTTCGGGAACAGCTTGAGGACCGCGGCGGTGACGATGCCCAACGTTCCCTCGGAGCCCACGAAGAGGTGCTTGAGGTCGTAGCCGGCGTTGTTCTTGCGCAGGGCCTTGAGCCCGTTCCAGACCCTGCCGTCGGCCAGCACCACCTCGAGCCCGAGGGTCAGGTCGCGGGTGTTGCCGTAGGCGAGCACGGCGGTGCCGCCGGCGTTGGTGGCGAGGTTGCCGCCGATCCGGCACGACCCCTCCGAGGCGAGCGAGAGCGGGAACAGCAGCCCTGCGCCGTCGGCGGCGGCCTGCACGTCGGCCAGCGTCACCCCGGCCTCCACCGTGATCGTGGAGCCGACGGGATCGAGGGCCCGGACCCGGTCGAGCCGCACCAGCGACAGCACGATGCCGCCCTCCGGCACGCCACCGCCGACGAGGCCGGTGTTGCCCCCCTGCGCCACCACCGGCACCCGCGCCTCGGCGCAGGCCGCGACGACGAAGGCGACCTCGGCGGTATCGGCAGGGCGCACCACGGCGAGGGCGTGGCCCCGGTAGAGCCCCCGCGACTCGACCATGGCCGGGGCCATGGTGTCTGCCTCGGTGAGGACGTGGCGGCCTCCCAGTCGCTCGGACAGGGTCGCCAGCAGCGTCGCGGGTGAAGTCATGGGCTTTTTTCCGTCTCCGGAGCGGGATCGACCGGTTACGAAGACCGGCGCTGACGCCTCGATGCGCGAGGCCTATGATAGCCCGATGGCCGTGCCTTTGCAGGCGGGCCGATCATCCCATCCGGTCGCGGATCGCCGCGATCTCCCGCCGTGAGGCCATCCCATGCTGTCCGTCATCCCCAACCCGCCTCGGGTGGTCCTGCCGATCGTCGGCAGCGACGACCTCTTTCCGGTGCGCCGGGTCTATTGCATCGGCCGCAACTACGCTGCGCACGCCCGCGAAATGGGGTCCGACCCCGACCGCGAGCCGCCGTTCTTCTTCATGAAGCCGGCCGACACCCTGCAGGTGGTCTCGCCCGGGGCGACCGCCGAGCACCCCTATCCGCCGCGCACCGACAACTACCATTTCGAGGTGGAGTTGGTGGCGGCCCTGGGGGAGGGCGGCAGCGACATCCCGGCGGAGCGGGCCCTGGCCCATGTCTACGGCTACGCCATCGGCCTCGACATGACCCGGCGCGACCTCCAGGACGACGCCAAGAAACTGGCGCGCCCCTGGGACCTCGGCAAGGCCTCCGACCTGTCGGCACCGATCGGCCCGCTGCACCGGGCCGAGGCGGTCGGGCATCCCTCGGCCGGGGCGATCACCCTCGATCTCGACGGCCAGCGGCGCCAGACCGGCGACCTCTCCGACATGATCTGGTCGCTGCCCGAGCAGATCGCTCTGCTCTCCACCTATTTCGCCCTGGCGCCGGGCGATCTCGTCTTCACGGGCACGCCCTCCGGCGTCGGCCCGGTCGCGCGCGGCCAGACCATGACGGCGGCCGTGGCGGGGCTGGGCGCCATCAGCCTCGTCGTGACCTGAGCGCCCGGTGCCCCCGCTCCTCGATCGTCCCCTCTTTCGGAGGCTGTTCCACCTCGGTGCCCTCGTCCAGCGCGGCATGACGCTGGGGGTCCGCGGTGCGGCCATCGACGACCGGGGCCGCGTCTGCCTCGTTCGCCACACCTACGTCTCCGGCTGGCACCTGCCGGGCGGGGGCATCGAGCCCGGCGAGGACGCGCCCACCGCCATGGCACGGGAGTTCCGGGAGGAGGCGGAGATCGCGGTGGACCCGGCCGTGCCCCTGCGGCTGCACGGCTTCCACCACAACCGCGCCAGCGCCGGCCGCGACCACGTCGCGCTCTTCGTGGCGCCGGTCTTCACCGTCCTGAGGGACAAGGCGCCGGACCGGGAGATCGCCGCTTGCGGCTTCTTCCCGCTCGATGCCCTTCCCGCCGAGACCACCCGCGCCACCCGCGATCGTCTCGACGAGATCCGTCACGGCCTGCCTCCGGCCGCGGTCTGGTGATCGTGGGCGAAACGTCAGGAGAAAACGCGCCGGCTACGATCCGGGCGATTTCGGCGCTTGCCACGGCCGTCGGAATGGTGTTTAGAGACGCCGTCCGGGGCCGCCGGGCGACACTCTCTCGGCGGCGCGGTTTGTGAGCGGGTGTAGCTCAGGGGTAGAGCACAACCTTGCCAAGGTTGGGGTCGAGGGTTCGAATCCCTTCGCCCGCTCCAATTCATCTCGACAATCGACAGCGATCAATAGGCCATCTTCGGATGGCCTTTGTCGTTTCCGGTGGTGCTCGTGACGGCCAGGGGCTCGCCGACGCCCGCGCGGGGCCGCCGAGGACGAACCCGGGCGACTACGTGTCCATCAGGATGCTGGCGGCCCAGAAGCCGAGACCGCTGACGACGATGACGCCCGCGAGGGAAAGGGACTTGCTCTTCGCCGGGCCGTCGACTGCGCGCCGCGCCCTCAGAGCCAGGAGCAAGCCTCCGACGATCAGGAGGAAACCGTACAGAACCAACGTGTTGTAGGAAGACGACATCGTATCGCTCTCAAAGTGATCGCCGGGACGAGGGGGCCTCGCCGCGCAGAGGGGCCCATGCCCGCGTCAGGATCGGCCGCCTCCCCGAAACGCCGGCTGTCGTCTCCGCAAGACTGCAGCCCTCGTGGCGCCGAGGCGGCACCCCTCGCCGGATCCACCGATGCCGACCAGGCACGGGGTCTCGCATTCAGGAACGACGTGGCGGACGCGGCTTCGCGCGTTCCTGTCCGGGGACGGACACGGCGGCGCCTTCCCCGTGCGCAGGTCTCAAGCGGCGCTGGTGGCGCCAAGCGTTTCGAGGCGAAGCTGGTAATCGCTTCCCCACCGTTCCTCAGCCTTGGCGTACCACTCGGTGTCGAAGACCAGCTCGCTGTCCGCGCGGTCCTTCCAGATGCAGACCACGAGGAGCCTGGAATCCTGAACCTTGACGTGGCGGCTCACCAGGCCCTGCGTGATGCCCACGGTCGGGCACATGTCGATGCTCGACTGTTCGTAGCTGTCGGCGTCGTTGTACGTGACCGGACATTCGAGGATCGTCAGATAGCTCATCGCTGGGCATCCCTTTTCTGGCGGCACGTCTTCGGCAGCACGTTTTGGCGGCATGTCTTTGGCGGCGCGTCGCGCGCGGACCCGGCGGCGCTCCGCTCTCTCGCAAGCCTATGCATGAATTAAGTCGACCAGCCCGAAAGGACAACGGCGTCGGTGGGAAGCGCCATCGCATGGCAGGTCATGCCGGGCCGGGATCCGGGCACGGCGCCGCGACGCAGTCCCAGATGCTCTGCACGGACTTGAGTGCGAAACCGTCCATGATCGCGATCTGGTCGGTCCGATGCGTGCAGAACTGGGCCAACCGCTCGGCGCGCGGCATCGTCACGTCCACGGACACGAAATCGGTCTTGGTGATCATCCAGACCAGTCCGTCGAGGATTTCGAGGCCGCCGGTCGCCATGGCCCGGAAGATGTCGCGCTCGGTGACGATCCCGACGATGGACCCGTCCTCCGGGCGCCCCCCGTCGATCACGACGATGGCATCGACATCGGGCTGCGCCAGGAGCGAGACCGCGTCCCGCACCGAGCGATCCATGCGCAAGTAACGCATGCGAGGTGCCGCACCGCCGGCCTGTAGGCTCGCACCCACGATGTCCGCCTCCCGTTCTTCTTCTTGGTCGCGAAAAGACTGGTATACCAGTTATCGCCTGTCAATCCTCGGGGTGGCGTTATTTCTCCGGTCGCCGTGAAGTCGGCTCGGGTTGCGACCGAAGGCCCGACGAGCCGTGATGGTGCCCGACCGTCGATCGATCCCGCGTTGCGCCCGAGACGGCACTATGCTGCAATGCCGCGATCGTCGCCGAAGGCTCGGGCGCGAGCCCTTCTGCCGGACTCGTCGGGTCAGGCCCCGGCGTAGGCCGGCATGGCGACGGGCGCGTCCTCGGCGCTCGCGGGGCGGGCCCGCTGGCCGGCGTCGGCGAGCAGTTCGGTGACGAGGTCGGTCTGGGAGACGATCCCGACGAGCCTCCCGTCCGCGCCGACCACGGGCAGGTGGTGGAGGCCACCCTGCGACATCCACAGGACAAGGTCCGAGACCGGCGTCTCCATCCGCGCCGTCCTGACCGGGGCGGTCATGATGTCCTCGACGCAGCCGTGGGGCGCTCGGCCCCGCATCAGCGTCAGGCGGATCCGGCGCGCGAGGCCGAGCCGGGGTCCGGCGCGCTCCCACACGGCCTTGTCGAGGAGGTCCGTCTGCGTGACGATGCCGAGGATGCGCGCGGCCTCGTCCGTCACCGGCAGCGCCTTGACGTGGTGGCGGCGCAGGAGGTCGAGGGCCTCGGCCAGGGGCGCTTCGGGCGCCACCCCGATCACGTCCCGGGTCATCAGGTCGGCGCAGGTGGCCTGGCCGGGCCGGCGCCGGTGCGCCAGGATCTGGGCGCGCAGCAGGATCGCCTCCAGGTCGGCGCGGCCGACATCGAGCAGCCGGTCGTAGTCCCTGAGGACCGCGTCGAGGTCGGCGGCGGTGATGCCGGCGCGGCCCGAGGGCGATGCGGCGGTGGCGGCCTGGACGCGCGGCGCCTTGGCCGGGCCCTGAGGATAGGCACGGCCGGTGAGGTTGTTGAACAGGAGCGCGACGGTCAGGAGCAGAAGCGAGTTCGCGCCCACCGGCCACAGCACGAAGCCGTAGCCGAGGTCGTGGATCTGCTGGCCGCCGAGCACCGCGGTGAGGGCCACGGCGCCGCTGGGCGGATGCAGGCAACGCAGGGCCATCATCACCGCGATGGCGCAGCCGATCGCCAGGGCCGCGGCCAGGGTCGGATCGGATACGGTCCGGGCGGCGGTCACGCCCACCAACGCGGCGACGAGGTTGCCGCCCAGGATCGACCACGGCTGGGCGAGCGGGCTCGACGGGACAGCGAACAGCAGAACGGCCGAGGCGCCCATCGGCGCGATCAGGGCCGGCAGCGCCGTTCCGGGCCCGAGCGCCGCCCGGCTCGCCAGTCCGGTCACGAGGATGCCGACGAGGGCGCCGGCGGCCGAGCGGATCCGTTCGCGCCGGCTCAGCGGGCTCGCATCCGGGATGAGGTGGCGCAGGAACGGGTGCATCGGCGGGATGGACCTCGGTTGTCTGGGCGGGGTGTCGATTCGGCGTCCGGCCGCGCAGCGACGACGGCGGCCGTGCGCGACAGTTGCAGAAACGACGACGGCGCGCCTCGGTAAAGGCGCGCCGCGTCAATCGTCTCGTGCGATCAGGCCTGTCCGCCGGCCGGGCCGGCGGCCCGGCGGCGTAGAGCCCTCAGCCTCGCAGCGGCCTCAGACAGCGTGCTCCTGGTGAAGCATCTCGATCTGCTGCTCGGTGTAGCCGAGGTCGCGCAGGACCTCGTCGGTGTGCTCACCCAAGAGCGGCGAGGCCTTGATGTCGACCTTCATGTCCGAGAACTTGATCGGGCTGCCGACGGTCAGGTACGAGCCGAGCTTAGGGTGCTGGACCTCGACCACCGTGCCGCTGGCGCGCAGGGACGGGTCCACCGAGAGCTCCTTCATCGACAGCACCGGCGAGCACGGGATGTCGAACTTGCGCAGGATGTCGACCGCCTCGAACTTGGTCTTGTCGGCCAGCCACTCCTCGATCGTGCCGAAGATGTCCATGATCTTGTCCTGGCGGGCACGGGCGGTGTTGTAGGCCGGATCCTTCTCCCACTCCGGCTTGCCGATCGCCTTGCAGATCGGCGCCCAGGCATGGCCCTGGATGGTGAAGTAGATGTAGGCGTTCGGGTCGGTCTCCCAGCCCTTGCACTTGAGCACCCAGCCCGGCTGTCCGCCGCCGCCGGCGTTGCCGCCGCGCGGCACCACGTCCGAGAACTCGCCGTGGGGGTACTGGGGATACTCCTCGAGGTAGCCCAGCGCGTCGAGGCGCTGCTGGTCGCGCAGCTTCACGCGGCAGAGGTTGAGCACGGAGTCCTGCATCGACACGGCGACCTTCTGGCCCTTGCCGGTCTTGTTCTTCTGGTGGAGCGCGGTGAGGATGCCGATAGCCAGGTGCATGCCGGTGTTTGAATCACCGAGTGCGGCGGCGCTGACGGTGGGCGGGCCGTCCCAGAAACCGGTGGTGGAGGCGGCGCCACCGGCGCACTGCGCCACGTTCTCGTAGACCTTGAGGTCCTCGTAATGGTGGCCGTCCGAGAACCCCTTCACCGAGGCGAGGATCATGCCCGGGTTGAGCTCCTGGATGCGGGCCCACGAGAAGCCCATGCGGTCGAGCGCGCCGGGGCCGAAGTTCTCGACCATCACGTCGGAGTCCTTGATCAGCTTCTCCAGGACTTCCTTGCCCTGGGCCGTCTTGGTGTCGAGGGTCAACGAACGCTTGTTCGAGTTGAGCATCGTGAAATACAGGGCGTCGGCGTCCTCGACGTGCCGAAGCTGCGTGCGGGTGACATCGCCGGAACCCGGGCGCTCGACCTTGATCACGTCGGCGCCGAACCAGGCCAGCAACTGCGTGCAGGCCGGACCCGCCTGGACGTGGGTGAAATCGATGATCTTGATCCCTTCGAGCGGCTGGGTCATGTCGGCGTTCTCCCTGTCAATTCTGTTCGGGTCGGTCGGGTGGTGTCGCGCCCGGTTCGGTCCGGGTCGTGATGTTGGCCGAGGATCGGCGGATGGGCCGGCCTCGCCCGGATGGTCTCAGGTGACGCGGGCTTCGAGCTCGGCCAGGCGCTGGCGCATCTGGCGTTCGTCGGTCCAGCGCTTGGTCTCGTCGCGGATGATCGCGGCGATCCCGGTGACGACCCCGTCGGGGCCGCGCAGCATCCCGACCGTGAAGGCGATCGAGAGGGTGTGGCCGTCCTTGTGCAGGGCGGGAACCCGCAGGACGTCGGCGCCGTAGCGGGTGACGCCGGTCCGCATGGTCTTGGCGTAGCCGTCCCAGTGGCGCTGGCGTTGGCGCTCCGGGGTGATGAGGTCGAGGGACCGACCGATCGCCTCCTCCGGGGTGAACCCGAAGATGCGCTCGGCGGCGGGGTTCCAGACGACGATGGCCCCGTTGGCATCCGACACCACAACGGCGTCGCCCGTCGCCGTCACCAGTTGTTCGAAATCGATCGCCTGTGCCATGGCCTCGCCCGACGCGTCCCTATCGGTCGAGGGTCGCTGCGGACGGCGGGGAAGGCCGTCTTCCGGGACGATGAAAACAGATGCCGATGGTCAGCATGCGTGTCGTCTCCTCCAGTTGCCGGGCCATGACCGTCGCTGCCGGCACATCGTCGCCGCGTTGATTGTCATGTCCTTCCGTTGCTGGTATTTGGTATGCCAGCAATGACGGGTTGTCAACCGAGACCGATGTCGGGAACGGCCCGTCTGACCCATCGAGGAGCGCCCGGATGGCGGACGGCCCCAGGATCAGGATCAAGCAGATCGACGGCTATCGCTTCATGGTCGATTTCGGCGAGGCGCATCCCGGCCTGCTCGTGGACGAGGCCGAGCCGTTCGGCGGCGGGCACGGTCCGTTCCCCGAGCAGATCATGGTCGCGGGCGTCACCAACTGCCTGTGCGCCAGCCTGATGTTCGCCTCGGGCAAATTCGGGCAGGACCTCAACGGAATCGAGGCCCAGGCCGAGTGCCAAATGGAGCGCAACGCCGAGGGACGGCTGCGGATCGCCGGGATCGCCGTGACGATCCGGCTCGGCGCCACCGCCGAGGCGGTCCCGCGGATCGGCAAGGTCCTGGAGCAGTTCGAACGGTTCTGCACCGTGTCCGAGAGCGTGAAGGCCGGCATCCCCGTCAGCGTCGCGGTGGACGATGCCGCCGGCCAGCGGCTCAAGTGACCATTTCGCCGACGTCATTCCCGACATCCCAGGACCGACACATGAGCACCACCGACCGTTCGCCGGCGCAGGCCCCCGAGGACTTGGCTAGGCTCTTTAACGAGCGCGCCAACGCGGGCGACGTCGAGGGGCTGGTGGCACTCTACGAGCCCGGCGCTCTGCTCGCCGCCGGCGCGGTCGTGGCCACCGGCCACGACGAGATCCGGCGCTTCTACACCGACCTCCTGTCGCGGCGCTCGCATTTCCCGAGCGCGGAGGCCCTGCCGGCCCTGCGCAACGGACCGATCGCCATGACCTTCGCGCGGCTTCCCAACGGGACCCTCTCGGTGGAGACGGCCCGCGAGCAGGAGGGGGGCGGCTGGCGATGGGTGATCGATCAGTTGAAGATCAAGCCGATGCCGGGCGGCGACAAGGCGTGAGGGCCGCATGATCGCGCCGACGCTCACCGGACGCCTCACCTTCGTCCACCGGCTCCCGACAGAGCCGGCGCTGCCCCCGGGGCGCTATGCCCTCGGCCTGTTCGAGACGCGGGACGCCGTCCTGGTGGTCCCGCCCGGCGTCGATCCGCGCCGACTGACGCCCCTGGTGGTGCTGTTCCACGGCGGCGGCGGCAGCGCCGAGAAGATCCTGCCGATGCTCGAGGCCCACGCCCTGGCGAAGGGCTTCCTGCTGCTGGCGCCGCAATCCCTGTTCCCGACCTGGGACCTGGTGATCGGCGGCCACGGCCCCGACCGCGAGCGGCTCGACACGGCGCTGGCCGCAGTGGCGTCGCGCTACCTACTCGATCCGACCCGCCTGGCCTTCGCCGGTCATTCGGACGGCGGCAGCTACGCCCTGTCGATGGGGCTGGCCAACGGCGATCTGGTGACCCGGCTCGTCGCCTCCTCGGCGGGCTTCCTTTCGGTCCATCTCCAGACGGGCGCGCCGCGCATCTTCCTCTCCCACGGCACGCAGGACACCCAGATCCCGATCGATCGCAGCGCCCGCTTCCACAAGTCCAAGCTGGAACAGGCGGGCTACGACCTCACCTACGTCGAATACGACGGGCCCCATGCCTACGATCCCACCGTCGTCGAGAAGGCCGTGATCTTCCTGCTCGCCGACGGGGCGGACGCCGTGCCATAGCAGCGGGATCGTCTCGGCCTTCGCGGGCCGGACACGAGCATGCCGCAGGCACAGCGGCGACGCATTCAAAACGGGTACCCCATGACATCCGACGAGGTCGCCGACATGAAGCGGGCACGCGCCAGCCTCGCCCGCCAGCGCAGCGCGCTCGCCAAGCGCATCGGATCCAGCGAGCTGGCGGCCGCCTCGGCCGCCGAGGATTTCATGCGGATCCTGCTCGCCATCGAGGCGGTGGACCGGGCCCTGGCGGAGGCCGGTCGCCCCTACATGTCGCCGCAGACCGAAGCCGACCTGTGAGCGAGGAGACCCTGTGTGAGTGAAGAGACCCGGGACGCCAACGGCACCCGCCTCGCCGAGGGCGATTCCGTCACGCTGGTCAAGGACCTCAAGGTGAAAGGCACCTCGACGACCCTGAAGCGCGGGACCCTCGTCAAGGGCATCCGCCTCACCGGCAACGTCGCCGAAATCGAAGGCAGCACCGACAAGGTGAAGGGTCTCGTCCTGCGCGCCGAGTTCCTGAAGAAGGCCTGAGGGGATCGTCCAAGGTCCGTGTCGTCGCTTCGCGATCCCGCTCGACGCGCGTCGAAGACGGGATCAGTCGTCGGAGACGGCGGTCGGCGCCCGGGGCGGCGAGCGCGTCAGGCTCCTGATCTCACGCTTGGGCCGGCCGGACTTCTCGGCGATGACCCGGTCCTGCTCCTCGATGATCTCGCGGGCCGGCTCGTCGCCGTCGAGTCCGCCGAGAATCTCCATCGGCACCCGCCGGTTGGAGGCGCGGGACTCGTCTTCGTACAGGACGTCGAACAGGACGGAGCCCCGCTCCTGCGGCTTGGATTTCGTGCGTTTGGCCATGGCGGATACTCGGACGATACGTGTGGAGAATGAGGAGAAACGCCGACGGCCACGGATGTCGGGCGGGGGGTGCGCGTACATCCGGCGTCACCCGATGCCACCCGGTCTCGTGGCCGTCACCGATCGAGCGACTGTGGTCGCGATCGGCATAGCAGGCAGATGGTGACGGCGCGCCGATTTTGCAATTCCATGCGGCGTTTCGCTGGCCGGCGTTGCCGTTCTGCGACGCCGCGCATGGCACGATGCGTGCGCCATCCGCGACGTCACCAGACCCGGGAGTCCCGATGACCCGACCACGCGCGCTGACCCGATTCTCCGTGGAGCCCCTGAGCCGGATGACGCGGCGGCTCGCCGACGTCGCGGCGGGCCGCGCGGACCCGGACCTGGTCATCACCGGCGCGCGGCTTCTCTCCACCTATTCCGAGCGCATCCTGCCCGACCGCGAGGTCTGGATCGCCGGTGGGCGCATCGCCGCCGTGCATCCCGCCGGGAGCCACCGCGGGGCCGCCCCGCGCCGGGATGTGGCCGGCGGCCTCCTGGCGCCGGGCCTCGTCGATCCGCACCTGCACATCGAGAGCAGCATGGTGACGGCCTGCGCCTACGCCGAGGCCGCCCTCCTCAACGGCACCACCACGATCGTCTGCGACAGCCACGAGATCGGCAACGTGTGCGATGCCGACGGGATCGCCTGGATGCTGGAGGACGCCCGCGAGGCCCCGCTCAACATCTACCTCACGGTGCCGAGTACGGTGCCGGCGACCTCGGCCGAGCTCGAGACCGCCGGGGGCGACCTCACGGCGGCCAAGATCGCGGCCCTGTTCGACGCCTGGCCGGAGGCGGTCGGGCTCGGCGAGAAGATGGATTTCGTGGCGGTGGCCGAGGGCGACGCGCGGGCGCACGCCATCATCGCCGCCGCGCTGGAGCGGGGACGGCCGGTCTCGGGCCACATCTACGGGCGCAGCTTCGTCGCGCCCTATGCGGCCAGTGGCGTCACCGACACCCACGAGGCCATCGACCAGGACATCGCCGACGACCTCCTGGAGGCCGGTCTCTGGATCTTCCTGCGCGGCGGCCCGCCGACGACCCCCTGGCACAGCCTGCCCGAGGCGATCGGCACGATCACCGCGCTCAAGGCGGCGGCCAAGCGCGTCTGCGTCTGCACCGACGACCGCGACGCGCAGGACCTCCTCGCCTTCGGGCTCGACTGGGTGGTGCGCGAGGCGGTGCGCATGGGCATTCCGCCGGTCCAGGCCTGGTCGATGGGCTCGCTCCACCCGGCCACCCGTTACGGCCTCGACGGCGAGATCGGAGGGTTCGGCGGCGGGCGCCGGGCCGACCTCGTGCTCCTCGACGACGACCTCGTTCCGCAATCGACCTGGTACGGCGGGGAATGCGTGGTCGAGAACCGCCGGATCACGCCCGTGCTCGACGAGGCCCTGTCACGACCCTACCGCTATCCGGCGCCCGCCTATGCGACGATCCACCTGCCCGATCCGCTGCCGAGCCTCGTCCCCGCACTGCCGGCGGCGCCCTGCCTCGTCAACGCCATCCGCACGACCCTGCCGGGCATCGAGCTCGTCCACGAGCGCTTCACGCTGCAGCCCGGACCCGACTGGGCGTCGACCCTCGCTCAGAACGACTGCACCTTCGTCACCGTGATCGAGCGTCACGGCGGCGCCGGCAACGTGGCGCACGGGCTCCTGCGCGCCTTTGGGCTGAAGGCGGGCGCGGTGGCGAGCAGCGTCGGCCACGATTCGCACAATCTCATCGTCGCCGGCCTCGACCAAGCCGACATGCGCCTTGCCCTCGACACGGTGACCGCGACTCAGGGCGGCGTCTGCGTGGTGGCCGGCGGCAGGGTCGTCGCCTCGGTGCCGCTGCCGGTGGCGGGGCTCCTGTCCGACAAGCGGGTTGGGATCGTGGCCGAGGAGGTGCGGGTGCTCAAGGAGGCCTGGCAGGCGGCCGGCTGCAGCATTCCCTACATGGGCTTCAACCTCATCCCGCTTTCGGTCATCCCGGAGATCCGCATCACCGACAAGGGCCTCGTGCTGGTGCCCGGCATGCGGATCGTGCCGCTGTTCGAGGCAGCCTGAGCCCGTCCGGCCGGCGTGGCGGGAATTTCGCGGCGGGGACCTGCGTCGTTTTCGGGCGTGGCGCGTTGATGGGGCCGAGACCGGCCGTCGCCGGAAGGACCATCGATCTTAGGGAATCGGGTATGCGGGGCGGGCGAGCCGCACGCAGCGCGGGTCCCGCCTGCCGGAACCGACCCCATGCGCAATCTCCTTCTCCTGATCATCATCGCCGTCGCCGGCTTCGTCCTGGTGGCCATGTATGTCGCCCCGACCCAGCCCGGGCTGCGGACCTGGTACCTCCAGAACGCCTGCGTCCACCTCGACAAGGTCTCGCCGCAGATCTGCGCCCCGGCGCGCGAAGCCGAGGGCGCGCAGCGCACCTGAGAGGCGCGGCCAAGACCTCCGGAACGGGTCTACGACCCGGGCGCGCGAACCGGCGCGTCCGTGCTATCGCTTCGCCGTCTCGCCACCCCAGGCGCGGACGGAACAGGCGGCACCGGCGCCAGCGACCTCGGGAGGACCACGATCGTGCATTTCAAGACAGCCGCCTTTGCATTCGCGGCGACGCTTCTCGGACCGGCCCTCGGCGGCTACGCCCCGGCCTCGGCCCAGCTCGATACCCAGAACCTGGTTCCCTGCGCGCAGGACGGCGAGGTCTGCCGGATGCCGCATCCCACCAACGTCTATTACGGCATCAAGGGCAAGACGAACGGCCGCCCGTTCCCGCAGGGTGGAACGGTGCCCTGCAACGTCGGCTCCTTCGGCGATCCGGCGCCGGGCGTCGCCAACAAGATGTGCTGGTACGCGCCGAAGGTCGCCGAGGGTCGCCGGGGCGGGCGTGATCGTGGCGACGACGGCGACGGGTATCGCAGCCGCGACCGCGACGACCGCGGCGGCGATTATCGCGACCGGCGCGACAGGGACGACGAACGTCCGCGCGCGCGCTCCTATGACGACGAGCCGCGCCGCCGGTACGACGACGAGCCGCGCCGTCGCTCCTACGAGGACGACGATCGTCCGCGCCGGCAGCGTCGCGACTTGGACGACTGACGGATCTTCGACCGCGGCCGGGTGATCGTCTCGCCCGATCGCGGTCTTCGACGGTGGATCAGAGTTCGGCCGACCGGCCCGACAACTCCGCCCGCAGTTGGCGGGCGGCTTCGAGCAGCGCGCCGTCGCGGCGGCGGCGCGGGCGCGGTACGGCGATGGTCATGTCGGCCGCGACCCGGCCGGGCGAGCCGGCGAGCACCACCACCCGGTCGGCGAGGGTCACCGCCTCGTCGATGTCGTGGGTGACGAACAGGATGGTCTTGGCCGTCCGCGCCTGGATGCGCTGCAGTTCCTCCTGCAGGCCCTCGCGGGTGAAGCTGTCGAGCGCCGAGAACGGCTCGTCCATGAGGAGCACGTCGGGGTCGACGGCGAGCGCCCGGGCGATGGCCACCCGCTGGCGCTGGCCGCCGGAGAGCTGGTGCGGCCAGCGGTCGGCGAAATCGGACAATCCGACCAGGGCCAGCATCTCGCGCGCCTTCTCCAGACGCTGAGCGCCCGACAGGCCGGAGCCCTCGAGGCCGAAGGCGACGTTGGACGCCACCCGCCGCCACGGCAGCAGCCGGGCGTCCTGGAACACCAGCGCCATCGGCGTGCGGCAGTCGGGCCGGGTGTCGAGGCGGACGCTGCCGCCGCTGGGGCGGGCGAGACCGATCAGCACGCGCAGGACCGTGGACTTGCCGACCCCGGACTCGCCGACGATGACCACGAACTCGCCGCGCCGGACCGTGAGGTCGAGACCTTCGAGGATGACGTTGCGCCGGCCCTCGCGCTCGTAGGCGAGGCTCAGGGACGTGATGGTGACGATGGCGTCGGAGGTGATGGCGTTAACGGTCATGGGCGCCACCGCAGCAGCCAGCCCTGCAGGGCGACGAAGGCGGTGTCGAACAGGCCGTAGAGGCCGGCCATGGTGAGCATGTAGACGACCACGATATCGGTGGAGAGGAGGCTGGAGGCCTGCATCATGCGCGCACCGACGCCGGGCACGCCGAAGATCTCGGCGGCCACCACCGCCATCCAGGCCTGGCCGAGCGCGGTGCGCAGGCCGACGAGGATGCCCGGTGTGGCGGCCGGCAGCACGATCTTGGTGAGCCGCGACAACGGAGACCGAAAACCGAAGGCCTGCGCCACCTCGATGAGGTCGCGGTCGACCCCGCGCACCGCGCCTTGCGTCGCGAAGAACACGATCCAGAACACGCCGATGGCGATGATGAACACCGCCGCCTCCGGCTGCACCCCGAACCAGATGATCGCGAAGGGGACCCAGGCGAGGCCGGGGATCGGCCGCAGCAGCCGCACCACCCAGGCGGTGGCGGCCTCGACGCCGCGCGACATCCCCACCAGGATGCCGAGCGCCACCCCGGCGGCGGCGCCGACGCCGAGGCCGGCGACGTAGTGGCTGAGGCTCGAGACCACCGCCTCCGACCAGACCCCGAGCCGGATCTCCTTGAGGAAGGCGGCCGGAATCGTGCTCGGCGGCGGCAGGAAGGCCGGGTTGATGAGGCCCAGCCGCGGCATCGCCTCCCAGAACGCCAGGAAGGCGAGGAGGCCGGCGGCCGCCAGCAGCGTCGGGGTGAGGCGGGCCATCGGCGTCAGCGGGCGACCGCCTTCTCGTAGTAGCGCGCATCGAACAGCCCCTCGGTGGGGATGTCCTTCTCCAGCGTCCCGATCGAGACCTGATAGGCCTGCATCGCCTTCGTCGCGTCGATGATCGCGCGCGGATCGGCGGTGAACTTCGCCGCCGGCGAGGTGATCGCCTTCTGGATGGTGGCGAGATCGGTGATGCCCTTGCCGAGGGCGGCCTCCACCGGCACCGCGGCACGGGCGGGGTCGGACTTCAGGAGGTCGGTGGCCTTGACCAGGGCCTTCACCAGCCCCTCGATGGCGGCGGGATTCTTGTCGGCGAAGGCGCCGTAGACCCCGACCACCGTACCGGGCTGGTTGGGGAACATCTCGCCGCCGGTAGCGACGAGGGTGATCGCCGGGTTGCGGTTCTGGACGATGGTGAGCGCCGGCTCGCGCAGGGCGGCGCCGTCGACGGCACCGGCCAGCATCGCCTGCTGGGTGGCGTCGATGCCCATCGGCACCACCTCGGCATCCGATTTCGCCGCCTTGGCGACCTGCCAGAGCCAATGCTGAAGGGTGGTGTGCGGCACCGAGCCCGGCGGCTGCGTGGCCAGCCGGGCGGCCCGGCCCTCCTTGGCCTTGAACTGCGCGAAGGCCTGCGCCTTGTCGGCGTTTCCAGCGAAATACGGGGCGAGCTTGGGGCCGGCCACGACCACCATCTCCTCGATGGCCGTGGCGGCCACCACCCGCACGTCGATGCCCTTGGTACGGGCCACCGCCAGCGGCGCGATGCCGGCGACGTAGACGTCGATGGTGCCCGAGGCCAGCGCCTGGATCATGTTGGGGCCGGATTCGAAAGTGGTGAAGGTCGGCTTCAAGCCGGCCTCCTTCAACCAGCCCTCGCCGTCGGCCACGAAGATCGGCGCCGCGCCGACGATGGGGATGACGCCGATGCGTACCGGGATCGGCGCCGTCTGGGCACTGGCCGGCGCGGCGAGCAGAAGCCCGGCAAAGGCGGTCAGGATCGTCGCGAGGACGGGGAGGGCAGGGCGCATCGGGAAGTCCGGCTTTCGAGGCGAGGTCGAGGCGAGGCAAGGTTGGGCGAGGCTGGCCCGCGAAGGACCGAGCCCGGCCATGCCACAGCCGGGGGATTCCTCAAACACCCGCGTGCGTCCGGCTCGGCTTGGGACGATCGATCGGGAAGGGCCTTCTCCCTCCGGGCCCGGCCGCGCCGGCTTTCTTCGCCAGGCGGAGACGGCGCTCCGGAACGGCCTCGGTCCGATACCGTTAAGACAGGACATCGGCGGCACCCCCCTCGCGGCCGATTCCTAATCACAAGGACTACCGCCATGAGCTTTCTCGGCAGCATCGTCAGCAAGATCCTCCATCCCTTCGGCGGCGGCGCGACGGCGGAGGCCAAGCCGGCCGACGCCACCACCGGCACCGCGGCCCCCGCGGGCGGCGCGGCACCGGCCACTGCCTCCGGCGAACCGGTGGACGTGGAAGCCGTGCTCAACGGAATGGCCGCCAAGAACGGGCAGACCCTCAACTGGCGCACCTCGATCGTCGACCTGATGAAGCTCCTCGACATCGATTCGAGCCTCACCGCCCGTAAGGCGCTCGCCGACGAGCTCCACTACACCGGCGACAAGGACGATTCGGCCTCCATGAACGTCTGGCTGCACAAGCAGGTGATCAAGAAGCTCGAGGAGAACGGCGGCAAGGTGCCGGCCGATCTCAAGGACTGATCTCTTCCGGCGTCCTCTCCTCATCGCGAAAGGAGAGGACGCGATCGCGCATCGATCCGTACGGCCGATCCGCGAGGCATGGGGCCAGGGATCGCGGGTCGACCCTCACGAGGCGGACGGGCTGGCGGATCACCCCTATCCCGCTCCGATGACCGTCGCTAAAACCCCGCCGGCCGAACCTCCCCGGCTGGCGAACCCGTGGCACCCGATGATTGTTTCGCGCAGGCGCATCCTCGCCGGCTCCGCCGGCCTCGTGGCGACGACGGGTCTGGCCGGCCTCGCCCGCGCACAAGGGTATGGACAGGCGTTCAAGGTGGACAACGACGAGGGCCGGCCGGTCGCCAACACCCGGCTGCCGGGCGAGATCGTCGGGGAGATCGAGGGCTTGCGCGGCGTCACCTATATCGGGCCCCGCGACGCAGGCGTCACGCTCTACGAGTTCTTCGACTACAATTGTCCCTACTGCCGCAAGGCGGCGGCCGACCTGGTCTCCCTCGCAGCCAGCGATCCGGCCCTGCGGATCGGGCTCATCAACAACCCAATCCTGTCGGTCCAATCGGCCCAAGCGGCGAAGGTGTCGCTGGCCGTCCAGAAGCGCCTCGGCTCGGCCGCCGCATGGAGCCTCTACCAGGGCCTGCTCGCCAGGCCCGGCCGGATCGACGGGCTCTCCGCCCTGGCGGCGGCGGCAAAGCTCGGCCTCCCGGCGGCGGAGATCGAGGGCATCGGCGACAGCGAGGAGGTTCGGCTCGCACTCAACAGCCAGATGCGGATCGCGGCCGACCTCGGCCTGTCGACCACCCCCTCCTACGTGCTCGGGAACACCGCGCTGCTCGGCCATCCCGGCCCCAAGGCCCTGGCGCGGATGATCGCCGCCCAGCGCCGCTGCGACCGCATCGCCTGCTGACCGGAAAGTCCACAGAAAGCCCGACCGCCGTCCCGGCGAGGACACGGTTTTCGCGATCCAGCCACCATGCCGACACGTTTGCGACGCCGGCCTTCATCCGGCGCGCATGGCCGGGTCGATCTAGCCGCCTCGCCGGGACCTCGCCGTCAGGCCTCCGCCTCCAAGCCTCGCCTTGCGCGTCCAGAGACCGCATGGTAGGGCGACGCCGCTTCGGTAGAGGGGGTTTGCGCCCTCTTAGGTCCGAGACATTCCCATCGCCGACGTTTCCTGAGCCGACGCCACATGATGGCGACTTCTGGGTCGGAACGTGCAGGCTGGATTAGAAGAGAGAGCGGCCGCGTGGCGCAGACCAGTTCCGAGGCGGGTTCCCCGGTCGCAGGCGTAGCCGCGCGCTACGCCTCGGCCCTGTTCGAGTTGGCCCGCGAGGAGCGCCAAGTCGATGCGGTGGCCCAGGGGCTCGAGCGTTTCGACGCCATGCTCAAGGAGAGCCCCGACCTGATGCGCCTGGTGCGCAGCCCGATCTTCACGGGTGCCGAACAGGCCGCCGCCATCGGCGCCATTCTCGACAAGGCCGGCATCACCGGGCTCGGCGCCAACTTCATCAGGCTCTCGGCCGCCAACCGCCGCCTGTTCGCGCTGCCCGACATGATCCGCGCCTTCCGGGTGCTGGTGCGGGAGTCGAAGGGCATCGTGCGCGCCGAGGTGCGTGTCGCCGAGAGGCCGTCCGAGGCGGTGGTCGAGGAGATCAAGGCGTCCCTGCGCGACGTCGCCCGCGCGGAGATCGACCTCGACCTCCACGTCGACCCGAGCCTGATCGGCGGCCTCGTGGTCAAGATCGGCAGCCGCATGGTCGATGCGTCCCTGCGGACGAAGCTCAACGGTATTCGTCTGGCGATGCGGGAAGCCTGAGGACCGCGGCTCTCGCGGCCCGGTCCATCCCGTCATCCTGTCCCACACCCAGTGTTTTTCAAGTTTTCGAAGAGGCCGAACGATGGACATCCGCGCTGCCGAGATCTCCGCGATCCTGAAAGAGCAGATCAAGAACTTCGGCGAGGAAGCCGCGGTCACCGAGGTGGGCCAGGTCCTCTCGGTCGGTGACGGCATCGCCCGCGCCTACGGCCTCGACAGCGTCCAGGCCGGCGAGATGGTGGAGTTCGAATCGGGGGTGCGCGGCATGGCGCTGAACCTCGAGCAGGACAACGTCGGCATCGTGATCTTCGGCTCGGACCGGGACATCAAGGAAGGCCAGACCGTCAAGCGCACCGGCGCCATCGTCGACGTGCCGGTCGGCAAGGCGCTCCTCGGCCGCGTGGTCGACGGCCTCGGCAACCCCATCGACGGCAAGGGCCCCATCGCCACCACCGAGCGTCGCCGCGTCGACGTGAAGGCCCCGGGCATCATCCCGCGCAAGTCGGTGCACGAGCCGATGGCCACGGGCCTCAAGGCCATCGACGCGCTCATCCCCGTCGGCCGCGGCCAGCGCGAGCTGATCATCGGCGATCGCCAGACCGGCAAGACCGCCATCGCGCTGGACACCATCCTCAACCAGAAGGCCGCCCACGCCGGCACCGACGAGAACGCCAAGCTCTATTGCGTCTACGTCGCCATCGGCCAGAAGCGCTCGACGGTGGCCCAGTTCGTGAAGGTGCTGGAGGACAACGGCGCCCTCGAATATTCGATCATCATCGCCGCCACCGCCTCCGATGCCGCGCCGATGCAGTTCATCGCGCCCTTCGCCGGCTGCGCCATGGGCGAGTACTTCCGTGACAACGGCATGCACGCCGTGATCGTGTACGACGATCTCTCCAAGCAGGCCGTCGCCTACCGCCAGATGTCGCTGCTGCTGCGCCGCCCGCCGGGCCGCGAGGCCTATCCCGGCGACGTGTTCTACCTCCACAGCCGCCTGCTCGAGCGTGCCGCCAAGATGGGCGACGCCGCCGGCAACGGCTCGCTGACCGCGCTGCCGGTCATCGAGACCCAGGCCAACGACGTCTCGGCCTACATCCCCACCAACGTGATCTCGATCACCGACGGCCAGATCTTCCTCGAGACCGACCTGTTCTACCAGGGCATTCGCCCGGCGGTGAACGTCGGCCTCTCGGTGTCTCGCGTGGGCTCCTCGGCCCAGACCAAGGCGATGAAGAAGGTCGCCGGCAAGATCAAGGGCGAGCTCGCGCAGTACCGCGAGATGGCCGCCTTCGCCCAGTTCGGCTCCGACCTCGACGCATCGACCCAGAAGCTGCTCAATCGCGGCTCGCGCCTGACCGAACTCCTGAAGCAGCCGCAGTTCTCGCCGCTGAAGATGGAAGAGCAGGTCGCGGTGATCTACGCCGGCGTCAACGGCTACCTCGACGCGATCCCGGTCAACAAGATCCGTGCGTTTGAGGACGCGCTGCTCTCGACCCTGCGTACCAAGCACGCCGACCTCCTGGGCACGATCCGCGACTCGAAGGACCTGTCGGACGCCAGCGCCGGCACCCTGAAGGGCGCCATCGAGGGCGTCATCAAGGCGATGAAGTAAGGCGCTTTTTCCCTCCCCCCGCGGGGAGGGGTCAGGGGTGGGGGCGATGCCGGAGACGGCGTGACCCTTTCGGCACCACCCCCACCTCCGACTCCTCCCCGCAAGGGGGAGGAGAGCCGCCCCAGGGTCGAACCGAGACGGATCTGAAAGTCAGCCGATGCCGAGTTTGAAGGATCTGCGCAACCGCATCACCTCGGTGAAGGGCACGCAGAAGATCACCAAGGCGATGCAGATGGTCGCCGCCGCCAAGCTGCGGCGCGCTCAGAACGCTGCCGAGAACGGCCGGCCCTACGCCGAGAAGATGTCCCAGGTGCTCGGCAACCTTGCGGCCAACCTCGTCGGCGGCGTGCAGGGGCCGAAGCTCCTTTCGGGCACCGGCTCGGACCAGACCCATCTGCTCGTGGTCTGCACCGCCGACCGCGGATTGTGCGGCGCCTTCAACTCGTCGATCGGCCGCATGGCCCGCGACCACGCCCGCAGGCTGATGGCCGAGGGCAAGACGGTGAAGATCCTCACCGTCGGCAAGAAGGGCAACGACCTCCTGCGCCGGATCTTCAAGGACCAGATCATCGAGGCGCGCGACATTCGCGGCACCCGGCCGGTGGACTACGAGTTCGCCGCCGAGATCGCCGAGTCGATCATCGCCCGTTTCGAGGCGGGCGAATTCGACGTGGCGACCCTGTTCTACTCGCGCTTCCGCTCGGTGATCTCGCAGATCCCCACCGCCCAGAAGCTGATCCCGGCCGAACTGCCTGCGACCGGCGCCACCGCCCCCGACGCGGCCCTCGAGTTCGAGCCGAACGAGGAGGCCATCCTCGACACGCTGCTGCCGCGCAACCTCACCGTTCAGGTCTACCGCGCGCTCCTGGAGAACGCGGCCTCCGAGCAGGGCGCGCGCATGGGCGCCATGGATTCCGCCACGCGCAACGCGGGCGAGATGATCAAGAAGCAGACGCAGATCTACAACCGCACGCGTCAGGCCATGATCACCAAGGAACTGATCGAAATCATCTCGGGCGCCGAAGCCCTCTAACACCCATTCGGGCGCCCCGGCGCCACCGCATCGTAAGGACCTCATCATGGCGAACACCGCTACCCCCGGCGCCGGCTCCAACAAGGTCGGCCGCATCACCCAGGTCATCGGCCCCGTGGTCGACGTGCATTTCGACGGCCACCTGCCCGAGATCCTGAACGCGCTGGAGACCAAGAACAACGGCAACCGCCTCGTTCTCGAAGTCGCCATGCAGCTCGGCGAGAGCACCGTGCGCTGCATCTCGATGGACACCTCGGAAGGCCTCGTGCGCGGCCAGGAGGTCACCGACACCGGCGAGGCGATCATGGTGCCGGTGGGCTTCAACACCCTGGGCCGCATCATGAACGTCATCGGCGAGCCGATCGACGAGGCCGGCCCGATCCAGTCCGACACCCTGCGCGCCATCCACCAGCCCGCGCCGGCCTATTCCGAGCAGTCGACCGAGTCGCAGATCCTGGTGACCGGCATCAAGGTGGTCGACCTGCTGGCCCCCTACGCCAAGGGCGGCAAGATCGGCCTGTTCGGCGGCGCCGGCGTCGGCAAGACCGTGCTGATCATGGAGCTCATCAACAACATCGCCAAGGTGCACTCGGGCTACTCGGTGTTCGCCGGCGTGGGTGAGCGTACCCGCGAAGGCAACGATCTCTACCACGAGATGATCGAGTCCAAGGTCAACATGGACCCCAAGGAGCACAACGGCTCGGCCGAGGGCTCCAAGTGCGCGCTGGTCTACGGCCAGATGAACGAGTCCCCCGGCGCACGCTCGCGCGTCGCGCTCACCGGCCTCACCATCGCCGAGGATTTCCGCGATCAGGGCCAGGACGTGCTGTTCTTCGTGGACAACATCTTCCGCTTCACCCAGGCCGGCTCGGAAGTGTCGGCGCTGCTCGGCCGCATCCCCTCCGCGGTGGGCTACCAGCCGACGCTGGCCACCGACATGGGCGCCCTGCAGGAGCGCATCACCACCACCACCAAGGGGTCGATCACCTCGGTGCAGGCGATCTACGTGCCGGCCGACGATCTGACCGACCCGGCGCCCGCCACCTCCTTCGCCCACTTGGACGCCACCACGGTGCTCTCGCGCTCCATCGCCGAGAAGGGCATCTACCCGGCCGTGGATCCGCTCGACTCGACCTCGCGCATGCTCAACCCGACCGTCCTCGGCGAGGAGCACTACGACGTCGCCCGCCGCGTGCAGCAGACCCTGCAGCGCTACAAGGCGCTCCAGGACATCATCGCGATCCTGGGCATGGACGAGCTCTCGGAAGAGGACAAGCTCACCGTGGCGCGCGCCCGCAAGATCGAGCGCTTCTTCTCGCAGCCCTTCTCGGTGGCCGAGATCTTCACCGGCTCGCCGGGCATCCAGGTGCCGCTGGCCGACACCATCAAGGGCTTCAAGGGCCTCGTGAACGGCGATTACGACGACCTGCCGGAGGCCGCCTTCTACATGGTCGGCACCATCGAGGACGCCAAGGAAAAGGCCAAGAAGCTCGCGGCCTCGGCCTGAGCGCATGAACGCCAAGACCATGCTTCTGCTCGTCGGCCTCGTGGCCGGCGGGCTGGTGGGCTACCTCACCCGCCCGCAGGCGGCAGAGATCAAGATCGGCCCGCTCAGCGTCGAGATCCAGGACAACAAGTCCTCGGCCGGCGCGGGCGGCGGCGACCTCACCAGCGGCCAGGTCCAGCATATCGGGCTGTACGCGGTGATCGGCGCCGTCCTCGGTCTGGGCGCCGGCTTCGTCGCCGACCGCCGCCGCGGCTGACCTCATTTTCGACCGCGCCCGGTCCACCGGCCGGGCGCGGTCCTCCACGATGTCCGACCCCAGGAATCCTGACGCCATGGCCACCTTCCAGTTCGACTTCGTCGGCCCCGAGCGGACCCTGTACTCGGGCCAGGTCGAAGCCGTGCAGCTTCCCGGCGTCGAGGGCGAGATGACGGTGTTGCCGGGCCATGCCCCGGTACTCACCGCGCTGAAGGTCGGCGTGATCGTCATCAACGAGACCGGCCATGCCGGCAAGCGCGTGCTGGTTCGCGGTGGCTTCGCCGACATCGGGCCCACCGGCGTGACGGTGATCGCCGAGCGGGCGAACCCCTTCGAGGAGATCACCCCGACCTCCATCGACGCCGACATCGCCGCCCTCCAGCTCCAGCGCGACGCCACCGAGGACTTCGCCAAGCGCGAGGAGATCGACGGCCAGATCGTCCAGTTGAAGGACGCCAAGGTCGCCCTCAGCTTCTGAGGAAGGCGGCCCTCATTCAATCCGGCCGGCCGGCGGCCTCCACGGCGACGGCGACCAGGTCGTCGATTGCGGCCGCCTCGGTCGGGCAGCCCGCCTCGAGCCATCGTCGTCGCGCCGCCTTCAGGCCGCGGCCCACCGCCGGCCCGGCCGGCACGCCCCGCCCGACGAGGTCGGCGCCAGCGACGGGAAACACCGGTCGCGCCTCCGTCCCGTCGAGGACCGCCGCCAGGGCGGCCCGGCCCTCCTCGGTCATCATCGGCTCCGCTTCCTCGCCGTCGAGGACCGACGAGGCCTCCGATAGCGCCCGACCGTCGTTGTCGGCCAGAAGCGCGCGCATGGCCGCACGATCGCGTGCGCGCGTCCCTCCGAGGGCGGCCAGGGCGCCGGCGTAGGCCGACAGGTGCCGGACCTCGGCCCGGGACAGGCGCAGGCCATTCTCCAGGCGCTCGACGTCGCCGGCCTCGCGCACCGCCAGGGCCGCGAGGCGGGACAGCCCGTCCGCCTGCGGCAGTGCCGCGAGCAGGCGCCCGAGACGATCGAGATCGCCGGGGCTCGCGAGCAGGCGCTCCAGGATACCGTGTCGCGCCATCACGCCCAGCGCCGGCAGCGCACCGGGGGCGACCAAGAGCTTGAGCAGTTCCGCCCGGATGCGCTCGCGCGACAGACCGTCGACGGCGTCCCGCGCGGCGATGCAGGCGGTCAGACCCTCCCCGTCCGGCGGCCCGAGGCCGTAGCGGGCGTGGAACCGGAAGAAGCGCAGGATCCGCAGGGCGTCCTCGCGGATGCGCGTCGGCGCGTCGCCGATGAACCGCACCCGCCCCGCCGCGAGGTCGGCGATGCCGCCGGTGGTGTCGTGCAGGCGGCCCTTGGCGTCGAGGGAGAGGGCGTTGATGGTGAAGTCGCGCCGCTCGGCATCGCGCCCGAAATCGCGGCCGAAGCGCACCACCGCGTGACGCCCGTCCGTCTCGACGTCCTCGCGCAGGGTCGTCACCTCGAAGGCGGTGCCGTCGGCGAGCAGGGTCACGGTGCCGTGGTCGATCCCGGTGGGGATGGCACGAAGACCCGCATCCGCGGCGAGCGCCATCACGGCGGCGGGCGCGATGGTGGTGGCGAGATCGAGGTCGTCGGCCGACCCGCCGAGGAGGGCGTCGCGGACGCAGCCTCCCACCGGCCGGGTCTCCTCGCCGGGCACCGCCAGGGCCCGCAGGACGCGGCCGACATCCCGGCGACGCAGGAGGGCGGCCGGAGCGTCGTATGCGAGGCGCCGCCCGGTCACCGGAACGTGCCCGGCACCACCTGTCCGTTCTCGAGGCGCGGCGGCACGTAGCCTCCGCGATGGCTCTCGCCGAACAAACCGGTGAGGACGAGCGACACCACCACGAGGCCGATGCCGGCCATGAACAGGCGGAACACCTGCCCCTCCCAATGGTAGCCCTGGTGCGGGTTGCGGCCCTTGAGCGCGAGGTAGCCGTAGAACAGCGCCCACGGCAGCAGGAACAGCAGGGCTTCTTGGACGATCCTGGCGATCATGATGCCTTCGAGGACTCTCGATACGGGGAGGGTTCCGGTCCGAGGCTCCCGCAGGCCGGTCCGGCGGCCGACCGGAACCCTACGGACTCAGGTGGTCCCGTCTACCCGGTTTCGACAGACGGCCTCGCGCGGCGTGACGAAGCACGGGTGTCCCCGGGCGCCCAGAGGCGTTCGTAGAGGTTGCGCACGATGCCCGCCGTCACGCCCCAGATCAGGCGATCCGCGTGGGTGATGGCGTAGTAGCGCCGGGTCCGGCCGCGCCAGGCGCCGGAACCGAGGCTGTGGCCGGCCGGGTCCATGAGCACGTCGAGGGGCACCTCGAACACCTCCGCCACCTCCTCCGGGTTGAGGGCGAGGGTGAGGGGCTCCTCCACCAGCCCGACCACCGGCACCACGAGGAAGCCGGTGGCCGAAAGGTAGGGGTCGAGGTAGCCGAGCACCCCGACCCGCTCGGATGCGAGGCCGATCTCTTCCCACGCCTCCCGCAGGGCGGTGCCGGCCGGGCCGGGATCGGCCGGGTCGATCTTGCCGCCGGGAAACGAGATCTGGCCGGAATGGTCGCGCAGGCCCGCGCTGCGCTGGGTGAAGAGCACGGAGAGGCCGGTGTGGCGGGCCACCACCGGCACCAGCACCGCCGCGTGGCGATGCGGGCCGGGCGGGGCGACGGCGATCCCGTCCGCGTCGAGGTCGTGGTCGCCGCGCGGATTGGAGGTGGGATCGCCGGGGCGGGGGGCATCGGCCGAGAGGCCGGCGGCGGCCCGTTCCAGAAACGCCGCCAGGCTGTCGGGGCGCGCGCCGTTCAAGCGGCGGCCGCGGGTGCGATGGGATGGAAGACGCCGCCGGCCGCGATGCCGAACCACGGCGCGCCGTCGACCTCGCGCTCCTCACCCAGGGCGACGAGGTCGTAGGTCAGCGCCCGCGTCACCCGCGCCCACAAGCCGCGGCGCACATGCACATAGGGCTTGAGGCCGCCGCCTGCGACCTCCTCGAACCGCAGGCGGTGCTCGGCATCGACGGACACGACGTCGTCGACGTTGGTGCGCACCACGATCCGCCTGTCGTCGCCCTCGCCCTCCACGGCCATGTCGACGGCCACGAACGGCGCATCCTCCACGGCGATGGCGACACGCTCCGCCGGGGTCACCAGCACGATGCCGCCGTCCTCCTCGCACCGCAGGATCGAGGCGAACAGCTTGACCATCGCCGGCCGCCGGATCGGCGCCCCCTCGTGGAACCAGGTGCCGTCGGCGGCGATGCGCATGTCGATCGTGCCGCAATGGGCCGGGTTCCATCGCTCCACCGGCGGCAGGCCACGCTTTGCCTCGGCGCCGAGGGCCGCGGTGAGGCGGGCGAGGACGGGATCGGGGGAGGGGATCTCGGGCATGAGGGGAACGATAGCGGTTGGACCGGCGTGGGGACAGAGGCGACGGGCACGCCGTGGGCCTTCCGACGACCGCTCACGCGTCGGTTCGCGGCGTCCCTGGTCGAATCGGGGGACGACTGCGCGTGTCGGACGCCGCAATGGACCCGAGGAAAGGACCTGCCGTCCGTCGCTGCCTCGCCCTGGCGGGCCCTGGCCTCTCGAACGACCAGCGGGCGGACGATTCGTGCCAATCGCACAGGCTCGACGCAGCAGATTGTCCGCTTCCGCTCCACCGCGTTGACGTCCGTTTGTCTCCCGCTCATGGCTGGAATTCCAAGCAGGAACGCCGTGATGTTCGACACAAGCCGCGTCCAGGACAGTCTAACGCCATCCCCGACCTGGACCGCGAGCGTCGATGAAGGGCTCGTCCTCCATCGTGGGCTTACGACGACACGGCCGCTACCAGCGAAAACGGCGAGGGCGGTTTCCAGGGACCCGCACGACGCGGCCGGAATTGTCTCGTGCATCACGCCATCGTCCGCGGATCGCTCGACATCTTCGCGGCGGGCGGCCACCAAGCGCGACGAGATCCTCGCTTTCATCGCGGCGCAGGCGACCTGCCCGGACCTCACGCCCGAGCGGATCGCGCGCCGCACCGGCGTCTCGCGCACGGTGCTCTATCGCATCCTCGAGCCGCTCGGCGGCGTGGCGACCTGCGTGCAGCGGCAGCGCCTGCACCTGATGCGCGGCGCCCTGGCCCACCGGGGCGATGCGCGCTCCATCAAGACGATCGCCCATGCCAGCGGCTTTCGCAGCGTGACCCATGCCAGCCGCAGCTTCCACAAGGCTTTCGGAATGCCGCCGGGCTCGTACCGCCAGGCAGGACTCGCCGGCTGACCGGTTCCTCGGCGTCGAGCGGATCGCCGCGGAACCCGTGCCGGTTGCGCTCTCGCGTTCCCCCTGACTGCCGTCAGAGTTCGTTGAACCACCCCACGATCACCAGGCCCGCTTCGGGGAGCGGGACGCGCAGTCCGGTGCGGGCCTGGGAGCGGAGCGCAGCCGGCGAGACGGAAAATTCCTGCACGAAGGCACGCCGGAAACTGCGCTCCTGCCGGAAACCGAACCGCGCGGCCACCGCGGCCGAGGTGAGGTCCGCGTGTCGCCCCGCCGTGATCTCTCCGTGCGCGCGGGCCAGGCGCAGCCGCCGGATCGTCGCCGCGATGTTCCCGCCATCGCGCATGAGACGGTAGAGGCGTGCGCGAGACAAGGCGAACTGCCGGCAGATCAGGTCCGGCCCGAGGTCCGGGTCGGCGAGGCGTTCCTTGATGTAGCGCCGCACGGCCTTGGCGAGTTCGGCCTCGTCGTCCGCGGCCGCGGCCGTGTTCGCGATGTTCTGCAGGGATGACTTGGACAGGCAGGCGGCGAGCAGCGTGAGGCTGCTGCGACTGGCGATGGACACCTTGGCGGGCGGCAGCGGATCGGGCATCGCGAGAAGCCCCTCGATGTGCGCCCCCACGAGCAGCGCCTCCACCGAGTTCGGCGGGTATACCCGCCCGTCGAAGGGACCGATCGGCCCCATGGCCGCCTCGAGAAGCCGGCGCGGAACGACGAGGGCCGTGAGCGTGATGCCTTCGAGCCGATAGTCGGCCGGGCTCGACAGCTTGGTGATCGACATCGCGCCGGGCTCGAAACGCATGCGCCGCCGACCGCAGACGCCTTCGCCCCGGCCGGCCAGGAAGACGTTGATGAAGACGTGATCGAGGCCGATGCGCTCGGCCGCCGCCTTGGTCCGGACCAGGCGGAAATCGCCGGCGGTGACATGTCCGACCAGCAACGGCCCGATCTGCCGCCAACGGCCCTCCGTCGTGAAGCGCTCCGCTTCCTCCGGGCTCATCAGGACCTCGCCCGACGGGCTCATCACCTCCCGCCAGGCGGCCTGCCGATAGCCGGCGTCGCCGTCCGCGAGCTGAATCGAATGCCGGGTTGTCGTGGACATGATGAGCGCCCGGCGGAACCGTTCGACCGAGCGTGGGTCATGGAGCGTGGCGGTTGATGTGTCGAGCGCTGCCAGCCCTTTGGTCAAGCCGATCCGCCGGTGGGATCCCCGCGTCGCGCCGAGGCGCACCCGTCTTCGCAAGGGCGGGCCCTGGAGCGGCCGACGACGCCGACGACCGGCGTACCGAGGTCGACGGCCCGGCGCGCGCCGCCCCTCCATCCCTCCTGCGGCGTCGCGCCGACCTTGCCATCACGCCTCGAACGGCGCCACACTCCCGCCCTTCGAGCGCCGCGGCGCGACACGGGACGACCACGCATGAGCCAAGGTGCTTCGCCGGCCACGACCCTCGATGACGGCATCGTCGCCACGGCCGAGGCCTGTCTCGGGTCGGTGAGCGCGGCCCGCGATGCGATCCACAAGGTCATCTTCGGTCAGGAGACGGTGGTCGACCTGGCGCTCATCACCATCCTCGCCGGCGGCCACGGGCTGCTGGTGGGCCTGCCAGGGCTCGCCAAGACCAAGCTCGTGGAGACCCTGGGCACCGTGCTCGGCCTCGATGCGCGCCGCGTCCAGTTCACCCCCGACCTGATGCCGTCGGACATCCTCGGCACCGAGATCCTGGACGAGGACGCCGACCGGCACCGCTCGTTCCGCTTCGTGAAGGGCCCGGTCTTCACCCAGCTCCTGATGGCCGACGAGATCAACCGGGCGAGCCCGCGCACCCAATCGGCCCTGCTGCAGGCGATGCAGGAGAATTTCGTGTCGGTGGCGGGCGAGCGCCACGACCTGCCGCGCCCGTTCCACGTGCTCGCCACCCAGAACCCGATCGAGCAGGAGGGCACCTATCCGCTGCCCGAGGCGCAGCTCGACCGGTTCCTGCTGGAGATCGACGTCGGCTATCCCGACCGCGCCGCCGAGCGCCGCATCCTGATCGAGACCACCGGGATCGCCGACCACGCGCCGCAGGCAGTGATGTCGACCGAGGCGCTGCTCACGGCCCAGCGGCTGGTGCGGCGCCTGCCGGTGGGCGACGCTGTGGTGGACGCGATCCTCGACCTCGTGCGCTCGGCCCGGCCCGAGGGCGGCGACCCGTCGCTCAAGGGCAAGCTGCTGTGGGGGCCCGGCCCCCGCGCCAGCCAGGCGCTGACGCTGGCGGTGCGCGCCCGCGCCCTCATCGAGGGCCGCGTCGCGCCCTCGCTGGCCGACGTCAAGGCCCTAGCCGAGCCGGTGCTCAAGCACCGCATGGCGCTGAGTTTCGGGGCGCGGGCGGACGGCGAGACCATCCCGAGGCTGATCGCCCAGCTCGCGGCCAAGATCTAGGTCGCGCCGGTGGCCGCGACCCAGGTACTCCCGGCGAGCGCGCGTGCTCCGGGTCGGCGCGAGACCGAGCACGCCCTGTCGCTGGCCGAGCGGATGCCGCGCCTGATCCTGGAGTCGCGCCGGGTCTCGACGACCCTCGCCCACGGCCTCCACGGCCGGCGCCGGGCCGGGCCCGGCGAGAGCTTCTGGCAGTTCCGGCCCTTCGTCGCCGGCGAGGCCGCCGCGCGCATCGACTGGCGCCGCTCGGCCCGCGACGACCGGCTCTACGTACGCGAGCGCGAGTGGGAGGCGGTGCACAACATCTGGTTCTGGATCGACCGTTCCGCCTCCATGGGCTTCGCCTCCCGGCTCGCCCAGGCCTCCAAGGTCGAGCGTGCCCTGGTGCTCGGGTTCGCCCTGGCCGACGTGCTGGTGGAGGGCGGCGAGCGCACCGGCCTGCTGGGCCTCACCCGCGCCACCGCCTCGCGAAAGGTCGTCGAGACCATGGCGCAGGTCCTGGTCGAGGACCGCGCCGGGCTCGACCGCGACGGCCCGCCCCGCGCCGTTCCCGGCCGCTTCGACGAGGTCGTCCTGGTCAGCGACTTCCTCTCGCCGCTGCCCGAAGTGAAGGCGGCGGTCGATCACATCGCGGGCGGGGGCACCCGCGGCCACCTCGTGGTGGTGGTGGACCCGGTGGAGGAGAGCTTTCCCTTCACGGGCCAGGCCGTCCTCCACGATCTCGAAAGCGACCGGATCGCCCATATCGGCGATGCCGGCGCCTGGGGTGAGGCCTACCGCACCCGCATCGCCGAGCACCGGGCCGGCCTCGCCGAGATCGCCCGCGGCCAGGGCTGGACGGTGACGACCCACCGGACCGACCGCCCGGCGAGCGAGGCCGCCCTCCGCCTCCTGACGCTGGTCGCCGCCTCCCGCGGGACAGGCTGAACCGATGCTGGGATTGCCGCTGACCTTCGCCGCCCCCCTGGCGCTCGCCGCCCTCGTCGCACTGCCGGCCCTGTGGTTCCTGCTGCGGGTGACGCCGCCGCGGCCCCAGCGCATCGACTTTCCGCCCCTGCGGATCATGGCCGACCTGATGCCGGCCCGCGAGACGCCGGCGCGCACGCCGCCCTGGCTCCTGATCCTGCGCATCCTGGCTGCCGCCTGCCTGATCCTGGCCGTGTCCGGACCGGTCTGGAACGCCGCCGGCATCGGCGCCGCGGCCGGGCGCACGCCGCTTCTCGTGATGATCGACAACGGCGCCACCGCCGCCCACGACTGGCGCGAGCGCCTGCAGGCGGCCACCGACGAGATCGAGGCCGCCGCCCGCGACGGCCGCCCGGTGGGCGTCGTGGCGATGGCCGAACCCGCCGCCGCCCTCGAGACCCGGACGCCGGCCGCCGCCCTCGACCGCCTGCGGGCGGTCGCGCCCCGGCCGCACCTGGCCGCCCGCCCGGTCCATCTGCCGACCATCGCGGCATTCCTCGAGCGGATGCCCGGCACAGCCGTCGTCTGGATCAGCGACGGAATCGCCGATGTCGGCGGGGACGGCTTCGCCGCCGGTCTCGGCGACCTGATCGCCAAGGCCGGAGCGAGCCTGACCATCCGCCGCGCCGAGGTGCCTCCGGCGCTCGCCCTCACCACCACGGAGGCCGGCGGGCGGCTGAGCGCCCATGTCCTCAGGGCGGCGGCCAACGGCCGCGACGGCGGGGCGGTGCGGGCCCTCGACCAAAAGGGCCTGCCGCTGGCCGAGCACGATTTCGCCTTCGCCCAGGGTGCGACCGAGACCGAGGTGGCGTTCGACATGCCGGTGGAACTGCGCAACGCCATCGCCCGCGTCGAAATCGCCGGCGAACGGTCCGCCGCCGCCGTCAGGCTGATGGACGAGCGCGGCCGGCGCCGCCGGGTCGGGCTCGTCTTCGGCGGCACCAGCGACCAGGCCCAGCCGCTGCTGGCCCCCACCTACTACCTGTCGCGCGCCCTCGTGCCCTTCGCCGACGTGCAGGAGCCGCGCGGCGCCACCGGGGTCTCCGATTCTATCGCCCGGATGATCGACGCGCAGGTCTCGGTGCTGGTGCTGGCCGATGTCGGCGCCCTCGATGCCCAGGCCTCCGCCCGGGTGACGAGCTTCGTGGAGGCGGGTGGCCTGCTCCTGCGCTTTGCCGGGCCGCGCCTCGCCTCCGGCAACGACACCCTGGTGCCGGTGCGCCTGCGCCGCGGCGGCCGGACGCTCGGGGGCACCCTGTCCTGGGACAGCCCGAAGACGCTGGCCGCCTTCGCTCCCGAAAGCCCCTTCGCCGGCCTCACCCCGCCCGCCGATATCGGCGTGCGCCGCCAGATCCTGGCCGAACCGGACGCCGACCTGCCAGGCCGCACCTGGGCCTCGCTGCAGGACGGCACGCCCATCGTCACCGCCGAGAAGCGAGGGCAGGGCCTCGTGGTGCTGTTCCACGTCACCGCCGACACCACCTGGTCCAACCTGCCGCTCTCGGGCCTCTTCATCGACATGCTGCGCCGGGTCGTCGGCTTGGCGGGAACCGGATCGGCCCCGGTGGCCGCCGAGGGGCAGGCCCCCGCCGCCGCGATCCTGGCGCCGCGCCTCGCCCTCGACGGCTTCGGGGCGCTCGGCAGCCCGCCGGCCGGGGCCACCGCGGTGGCGGCCGACCAGTCGGAACGGGCGAGCTACGAGCATCCCGCCGGCTTCTACGGCCCCGCCGACGCCGGCATCGCCGTGAACGCACTGCTGCCGGACGACCGGCTGAAGCCCTTGGACGTGGCGAGCCTCGCCGGCGCCCGGTTCGAGGCGCTGGGCGGGGCCGAGACCCGGGACCTGCGCGCACCGCTGTTCAGCCTGGCGCTGCTGCTCCTCGTCCTCGACACCCTGGCCGGGCTCTGGCTCGGGGGCTTTACCGCCCGCCTGCCGGGCCGGCGCACGGCCCGCGCCGCCGCGGCCGCGCTGGCCGTCGCGGGGGGACTGGCGATCCTGACGATCCCCTCGCCCGGTCATGCCCAGGCGGACGCGGCCGGGCGCCCGGCCGGCTTCGAATCGGCGCTGGCGACGCGTCTCGCCTTCGTGGTGACCGGTGACGAGGCGATCGATACCGCGAGCAAGGCCGGCCTCTCGGGCCTGACCCAGATGCTCGCCGCCCGCACCGCCCTGGAGCCCGGCGAACCGATCGGGATCGACCCGTTCCGGGACGAGCTCGCGTTCTATCCAATCATCTACTGGCCGATCGTCCCGAACCGGCCGCAGCCCGGCGAGGCCGCGATCCGGCGGATCGACGCCTTCATGCGCAACGGCGGCACGGTGCTGTTCGACACCCGCGACGCACTCACCGCGCGGCCGGGCGGACCGGCCACCGCCGAGGCGCTGTACCTGCGCAAGATGCTGAGCACCCTCGAGGTGCCGGAACTCGAGCCGGTGCCGGCCGACCACGTCCTCACCAAGGCGTTCTACCTCGTCGACAGCTTCCCCGGCCGTTACAGCACCGGCCAGACCTGGGTCGAGACCCTGCCGCCGGCCGGCGAGGGCAGCGAGCGGCGCCCGGCCAGGGCCGGCGACGGCGTGTCGCCGATCATCATCACCGGCAACGACCTCGCCGCCGCCTGGGCGGTGGGCAAGCGCGGCGAGCCGCTCTACCCCATCGTCGGCGGCGACCAGCGCCAGCGCGAGATGGCCTTCCGCGGCGGCATCAACTTCGTGATCTACACGCTGACGGGCAACTACAAGGCCGACCAGGTCCACGTTCCGGCGCTCTTGGAAAGGCTGGGGCAGTGACGGTGTCGAACAGGCTCGACGTCCTGAGCCTTCCCCCCGCATCGGGGGGAGGGTCGGGCGGGTGTTTTGGTCCTACCGTCGAACACCGAGGCCACCGCCCATGCTGAGCCTCAGTTTCACCCCGCTCCTGCCATGGCCGGTGCTGGCCGGCTTCGGCGTGGTGGTCGCGCTGTTCTGCATCCTCGCCATCGTGGCGCGGGGCCGCAGCGCGATCCTGCGCGCGATCGCCCTCGGGCTGGTCCTCCTGGCGATCGCCAACCCGTCGCTGGTCCGCGAGGACCGCGAGCCGGTCAAGGACATCGTCGCCGTGGTCGTCGACCGGTCGGGGTCGCAGGCGCTGGGCGACCGCAAGGGCATGACCGACACCGTGCGGGCCGAACTGCAGCGCCGGTTCGGCTCGCTCGCCAACATCGAGCCGCGCTTCGTCGACGTTCCCGACGGCGAGGGTGACGAGGGCACCAAGCTCTTCACCGCCCTGGGGCAGGTGCTGGCCGACGTCGCGCCCGAGCGCCTCGCCGGCGTCGTCATGCTCACCGACGGGGTCGTCCACGACATCCCCGCCTCGGCGGCGGCGCTGGGCATCAAGGCGCCGCTGCACGTCCTCGTCACCGGCCATGCCGACGAGCGCGACCGCCAGATCAGGCTGATCGAGGCGCCACGCTTCGGCATCGTCGGGCGCGAGCTGACGATCCGCGCCGAGGTGATGGAGCGCGGCGGCACCGGCAACGCCGTGGTGACGGTGCGCCGCGACGGCGAGGAGATCGACCGGCGCAGCGTGTCCACCGGCCGGCCCTTCGCCCTCACCACGCGGATCGAGCACGGCGGCCCCAACGTCGTCGAGATCGAAGTCGAGGCGCTGCCGGGCGAACTCACCACCATCAACAACCGCGCCGTCCTGCCCATCGAGGGCATCCGCGAGAAGCTGCGGGTGCTGCTGGTCTCCGGCGAGCCGCACCAGGGCGAGCGGACCTGGCGCAACCTGCTGAAGTCCGACGCCAACGTCGATCTCGTCCACTTCACCATCCTGCGCCCGCCCGAGAAGCAGGACGGCACCCCGATCTCGGAACTCTCGCTGATCGCCTTCCCGACCCGCGAGCTGTTCGTCCAGAAGATCAAGGACTTCGACCTCATCATCTTCGACCGCTACGCCAACCAGAGCGTGCTGCCCTCGGCCTATTTCGACAACATCGTGCGCTACGTCCGCGACGGCGGCGCGCTGCTCGTGGCGGCGGGGCCGGAGTTCGCCTCGACGGGGAGCCTGTCGCGTACCCGGCTGTCGGCGATCCTGCCGGGGGAACCCAACGGTCGCGTCGTCGAGCAACCCTACAAGGCCGGACTGACCGGCACCGGCACCCGGCACCCGGTCACCCGGGCGCTGCCGGGTTCGGAAGCCTCGCCGCCGGCCTGGGGCGACTGGCTGCGCATCGTCTCGGCCCAGGTGAAGCCCGGGGTCCAGCCGATCCTGCAGGGCCCCAACGCCCTGCCGCTGCTCGCCCTGTCCCGCGAGGACAAGGGCCGCGTCGCGCTGCTGCTGTCCGACCACGCCTGGCTGTGGGCACGCGGCTACCAGGAAGGCGGTCCCTACCTCGACCTGCTGCGCCGCCTCGGCCACTGGCTGATGAAGGAGCCGGCCCTCGAGGAGGAGGCCCTGCGCGCCCAGACCACCGGGCGCGGCCGCGAGGTCCGGGTCGAGCGCCAGACCATGGCCGAGACCGCCGAGCCGGTGACCGTCACCGGGCCGACCGGGGCGCAGCGCAGCCTCACCCTGGAGGAAACCAAGCCGGGCCTGTTCTCCACCACCTTCGAGGCGTCGGAACTCGGGCTCCACACCCTGCGCTCGGGTGCCCTCGTCGCCTTCGTCAGCGTCGGGCCGCCCAACCCGCGCGAACTCGCCGACGTCTTCAGCGACACCGACCGGCTGCGGCCGCTGGCCGAAGGCACCGGCGGTTCGATCCGTCGCCTCGCCGAGGCGAACGGCGGCGTCACCGTGCCCCGGCTCCAAAGCGTGCGCAGCGGCCGACTGGCGGGGGCCGACTGGATCGGCTTCCATCCGAGCGACAGCGCCAACATCCGCGGCGTCGAAGTCTATCCCCTGGCGCTCGGTCTCTGGGCTCTGGCCGCCCTGGCGGCGGCGATCCTGGCGATGTGGCTGGTGGAGGGGCGGCGCGGACGGGTGGCGTGACGGATGCCCAGGTCGCGGCATTTCGAGTTAGGTTGAGACGGATCGATCGGGGTCACAGCCTCGACGTTTCGCAGGCGCCAAGACTTGCCCGCGCCAAGAAGGAGAACCGCAATGGGCCTCGCCCCGGGACACCCGCTCTTGTTCGCCGTCCGTCATTTGAATGCGTCCTCCGCCGATCCGATCGGCGAGAACGACCTGCTCGAGGCCCTGCGGGCAGACATCGTTCCGGCCCGCTACGAACGCCATGTCCGGGATTTCCTCGACGAGGCCGATGTGGAGGCGCTGAGTGATCTCGTGCGCGCCGGCTGCGTGACCTATCCGACGCTGGCCCGGCATGCACGCCGTTACCTCGATCCTCGCCACGAGACGCAGCAATGGCTCGATGACCGCGCCTGAAAGCCGCTGGCGCTTCCTCCTCGGCTTGGCCCTGCCTGTCCTCGATCATGTGTTTCCGCCTCCCCTCGCCAGTGGCGAACGACCGCCCTGGACGCTCGGAGGGGGAACGGCGATCGCCGTCTGGATCGATCATCGCATCAGCTACGATGTGGATCTGTTCGTCCCCGGGGTGCCGCTCAAGCAATTGACGCCCGCTCACAATCCGTTCGCGAGCCGCATCGCGCCGCATTTCCAGTGGCCAGGGCATCATCTCAAATTCGAGCGACCGGAGGGAGAGATCGATTTTCTCTCGCCTGCCCTTTAGACGGAGCCCGGCTTCGCCTGGAAGGACATCGACGGTCGGCCGATCGCGGTGGAGACGCCCGAGGAGGTGATCGTCAAGAAGATCCGCTTCCGGTCCGCACGCCTCACGGCGCGCGACGTCTTCGATCTCGCCGCCGTCGCGGCGACCCGTGACGGACTTGCGCAGACGCTCGCCAGGGACGTCCCCGACGCCCTGGCACGGACGCGGGAATCGCTGGAACTCCAGGCGCGTCGTGGGCAGGACGTCCTGGCGAGAAGTGTCGTTCCCACTCCATCGGGTCGGGCGTATCTTGACGATGCCTTCGGCATGGCCCGTCGCGTTCTCGCCGCCGCCGATCTGTCCGACTGAGCGGAGGGGGCGTTGCTCAGGCAGGCCGCGACCGGACGCTGGCGACTTCGCCTCGGGCCGTGATGTCGGCATCCGGCTGCAGGGCGCGCCACAGCACCCGCGCGGGGTCGACCGGTCCAGGGAGCGTCAGCGCCCCGTGCGGCACGCGCGTGAAGCCGAAACGGGCGTAGTACGGCGCGTCCCCCACGAGGAGCATCAGGGGATGGCCGCCCTGCCTCGCCGCATCGAGGCTGCGGTTCATCAGGGCCGAGCCGATGCCGCGGTTCTCGAAACTCGGGTCGACGGTGAGGGGGCCGAGCATCAGCGCGTCGTCGGTGCCGATGCGGATGGGGCCGACCCGCACCGATCCGACGAGGAAGGTGCCGACCAGCGCCGTGAAGGACAACGTGGGCAGGGGAGGCACGCCCTCGCGCAGGCGGTAGGGCGTGCGGGCGAAGCGGCCGGGACCGAAGGCGCGGGCGTGGAGCCGCTCGACGGCCGCCGCGTCCTCCGCCGATTCCGGCCGGATCAGGAGGGGGAGGGTGGTCATCGCCCCCTCGCTCAGGTGGCGCGGTTCGAGAAATCGATGCGCGGGTCGATCCAGGTGTAGATCAGGTCCGAGAGCAGGTTCACGGCCAGTCCCAGCAGGGAGAAGATGTAGAGCGTCGCGAACACGATCGGGTAGTCGCGCCCGACGATGGCGGTGAAGGACAGGAGGCCGAGACCGTCGAGGCTGAAGATCGTCTCGATCAGGAGCGAGCCGGTGAAGAAGGCCGAGATGAAGGCGCCGGGAAAGCCCGCCACCACGATCAGCATGGCGTTGCGGAAGACGTGGCCGTAGAGCACGCGGCGCTCGCTGAGGCCCTTCATGCGGGCGGTGAGCACGTATTGCTTGCGGATCTCGTCGAGGAACGAGTTCTTGGTGAGCAGCGTCGAGGTGGCGAAGGCCCCGAGCACAAGGGCGGTGAGCGGCAGCGTCATGTGCCAGGCGTAGTCGACGACCTTGCCCCACAGCGACAGGCTCTCGAAGCCCTCGCTGGTCAGCCCGCGGATCGGGAAGATCTGCACGAAGGAGCCGCCGGCCAAAAGGATGATGAGCAGGATGCCGAACAGGAAGCTCGGCACCGCGTAGCCGACGATGACGACGCCCGAGGTCCACAGGTCGAAGCGCGAGCCCTCCCGCACCGCCTTGCGGATGCCCAGGGGAATCGAGATCGCGTAGGAGATCAGCGTCATCCACAGGCCGAGCGAGATCGAGACCGGCAACCGCTCGCGGATCAGCTGCAGCACCGAGACGTCGCGAAAGTAGCTGTTGCCGAAGTCGAACCGGACGTAGTCCCACAGCATCTTGGCGAAGCGCTCGGGCGCCGGCTTGTCGAAGCCGAACTGCTTTTCGAGCTTGGCGATGAAGGCCGGGTCGAGCCCCTGGGCGCCGCGATAGCGGGAGTTGGCCTCGCCGCCGGTGCGCGCCGCCATGCCGGCGCCGCCGAGGTCGCCGGCCCCGCCGGTCACCCGCGACAGGCCGGCGTCGTTCTGGCCCTGGAGCTGGGCCAGCACCCGCTCCACCGGCCCGCCGGGGGCGAACTGGACGATCGCGAAGGTGATCAGCATGATCCCGAAGATGGTGGGCACCATCAGGGCGATGCGGCGCAGGATGTAGGCGAGCACGCGCGGGTTTCCTTAAAGCCGGCCGATGCGGCGGGCCCTGGCGGCATCGAACCACCAGGTGGCGGGCACGCCCAGGCCGTAGGCGGGGGTGCGCTCCGGGCGCCCGAACACGTCCCAGACCGCGATGCGGTGGGTCGCTCCGTACCACATCGGCACCCAGTACCGGCCCGCGCGCAGCACGCGGTCGAGTGCACGGCAGGCGGTGACGAGGGCGGGGCGGGAGGTCGCCTCGGTGACGGCGGCGATGAGGGTATCGACAGCGGGGTCGGCGATGCCGGCCAGGTTGTTCGACCCCGAGGTGGCCGCGGCGCGCGAGCCGTAGGCCTCGCGCAGTTCCGGCCCCGGCGTCATGCCGTTGGAGAACCGCCGGACCGTCATGTCGAAGTCGAAGTCCTTGAGGCGGGCCTGGTACTGCGAGGCGTCGACCTGGCGGATGCGGCCCTTGATCCCGATCAGCCCGAGGTTGCGGACGAAGGGCTGGGTGTGCGGCGTCAGGCTGGGGTCGAGGTCGAGGAACTCGATCTCCAGGGGCTGGCCGCCCGGCAGGGCCATGACGCCGTCGGTGCGCACGCAACCGGCTTCGCGCAGCAGCCCGGCGGCGCGGCCGAGCAGGGCCCGGTCCTGGCCCGAGCCGTCCGACTCCGGCGGGCTCCACGGCTGCCCGAACACCTCGGCGGGCAGGCTGGCGCGCAGGGGTTCGAGGAGCGCCAGTTCCTCTGGGGAGGGCAGGCCGGTGGCCTTGAGGTCCGAGTTCTCGAAATAGGATGCCGTGCGCCTGTAGGCGTCGTACATCAGGGTCTTGTTGGTCCAGGCGAAGTCGAAGCACAGGCCGATCGCCTCGCGCACCCGGGCGTCCTTGAAGGCGGGGCGGCGGGTGTTGATCCACCAGCCCTGCGTGCCCGAGGGCGTAGCGTCCGGCAGGGTCTCGCGCCGGACGCGGCCCTCCTTGACCGCGGGGAAGTCGTAGCCGGTGGCCCAGACCTTCGCGGTGAACTCCTCGCGGTAGCTGAAGGCCCCGCCCTTGAAGGCCTCGAACGCGACCTGGCGGTCGCGGAAGCACTCGTAGCGGATCGAATCGAAATTGTGCCGGCCGACGTTCACCGGCAGGTCGGCGCCCCAGTAGTCGCGCACCCGCTCCAGTTCGATGAAGCGCCCCGGCTCCAGGCGCCCGACCTGGTAGGGCCCCGAGCCCAGCGGCGGTTCGAGAGACGAGGCCTCGAAGTCGCGGCCCTCGTAATAGGCCGCCGAGAACACCGGCAGGGTCGCCACGAACAGGGGCAGGTCGCGGCTGCGGCCGGGAGCGAAGCGCACGACGAGGGTGCCCTCGTCCTCGGCCACCGCCTCCGTCATGTCGCGCACCACCTGCGAGATCTCGGGGTGGCCCTTCTCCTTGAGCAGCCGCAGGGAGACCGCGACGTCGGTGGCCGTCAGCCGCTGGCCGTCGTGGAAGCGGGCCTGCGGCCGCAGGACGAAGCGGTAGGTGAGCCCGTCCTCGGAGACCTCCACCGAGCGGGCGAGGAGGCCGTAGAGGGAATCCGGCTCGTCCAGCGCCCGCACCATCAGGGAATCGAAGGTCAGGTTCATGCCCGGCGCGCCGTCGCCGCGCAGGACGTAGACGTTGAGGGTGTTGAAGGTCTCGGAGGATTGGTTGCCGATGGTCGAGGTCAGCTGCGCCGAGAAACGGCCGCCGCTGGGCGCGGCCGGATCGACGTAGTCGAAGTTGCGGAAATCGGCGGGGTACTTGAGGTCGCCGAAGCTCGAGAGGCCGTGGACGGTCCGCGTGCCGGCGACGGCCGCCGGTGCGGCGGGCAGGGCGAAGGCCGCGGCCCCCGCCATCACCGTGCGGCGGGTCGCGCCCGCGGTCACCGCGGTGCCCCGGTCTTCGTGGCTAGCGCCTCGTCGTACCACCACGTCGTCGGTAAGCCCGAGCCGCCGTAGCGGGGCAGCACCGCCGGCCGGGCGAAGCGGTTCCAGCGCAGGGTCCGCGAGACGTTCGAGGCCCATTGCGGCACCACGTAGTCGTGGGCGAGCAGGACCCGGTCGAGGGCCCGCGTGGCGGCGACCACGCCGGCCCGGTCGGGCGCGAAGATCACCTTCTCGACGAGGGCGTCGATGGCGGGGTCCTTGATGCCGACGATGTTGCGCGAGCCCGGCTTGTCGGCCGCCAGCGAGCCCCAGTACTCGCGCTGCTCGTTGCCCGGCGACAGGGATTCCGGCCAGGACGTGGTGGTGATGTCGAAATCGAACCCGCGCAGCCGGTTCTGGTACTGGGCCTGGTCGATCACCCGAAGCGTCGAGTTGATGCCGATCAGCTTCAACTGCGCCGCGAAGGGTAGGATCACCCGCTCGAACACGCTCTGGAACTCGAGGAACTCGACGGTGAGCGGCTCGCCCGACGCGACGTTCGTCATCTGGCCGTTGCGCAGCTCGTAGCCGGCCTCCTTGAGCAGGCGCACCGCCTCGCGCAGGTTGGCGCGCACCGCCTCGGGCGTACCGTTGACCGGGTTGGCGTAGGGCGTGGTGAACACCGAGGCCGGGATCTTGTCCTTGAGCGGCTCCAGGAGCGCCAGTTCCTCGGGCGAGGGCATGCCGGAGGAGGCCAGTTCGGAGCCGAAGTAATAGGAGTCGATCCGCTTGTAGAGGCCGAAGAACAGCGCCCGGTTCATCTCCTCGTAGTTCATGGCGAGGTTGAAGGCGCGCCGCACCCGGGCGTCCGCGAACTTCGGCTTGCGCAGGTTGAAGGCGAAGGCCTGCATGTTGCCGTTGCCGCGATCGGGGAACTCCTCCTTGACGAGGCGCCCCTCCTTCACGGCCGGGAAGTCGCCGTAGGCGGTGGCCCAGTTGCGGGCGACGTTCTCGGTGCGGAAGTCGTAGAGATCGCCCTTCAGCGCCTCGATCAGCACCGTGGAATCGCGAAAATACTCGTTGCGCAGGGTGCCGAAGTTGTTGCGGCCGACGTTCACCGGCAGATCCTTGGCCCAGTAATCCGCCACCCGCTCGTAGGTGGCGCTGCGGCCGGGCTCGAACTTCGCCAGGCGATAGGGCCCCGACCCCAGCGGAATCTCGAGGGTGGTCTGGGTGGCGTCGCGCTGGCGCCCCTGGGCGTCCTTGGCCGTCCACCAGTGCTTGGGCAGGACGCGCAGCTGGCCGAGCACCTGCGGCAGTTCGCGGTTGCCGGTCTCGCCGAAGCGGAAGGTGACCTCGCGCTCGCCGGTGGCCTCGGCCTTCGTCACGGTCTGGTAGTAGTTGGCGTAGAACGGGCTGTTGGCCTTGAGGACGTCGAACGACCAGATCACGTCCTCGGGCGTGATCGGCGTGCCGTCGTGCCAGCGCGCCTCCGGGCGCAGGCGGTAGCTCACGGAGGACGCATCCTCCGCGACCCGGACGCCCTCGGCGACGAGGCCGTAGGAGGTGAAGGGCTCGTCGCCGGAATCCACCATCAAGGTGTCGTAGATCAGGGTGATGCCGCCTTCGAGGTCGCCCTTGAGACCCGACACCACGTAGTTGAAGTTGTCGAATCCGCCCTGGGCGCCGAGCCGCACCAGGCCGCCCTTGGGCGCCGCCGGGTCGGCATACTCGAAGTGCTTGAAGTCGGGTGGATACTTGGGCTCGCCCATCAGCGTCATGGCATGGGCGAAGGCTCCCCCGGTGGTCGGGGCCGGCTGGGCCGGGGCCGGTCCGGCGAAGGCCATGCAGCCGGCGAGAACACCGGCGAGGACGCTCGTAAGGCACGATCCGATCAGGCTGTGACGCGTCACGATCCGGCGCTCTCCCGCTGACATCCCGCCGGCCATTCTAGCGCGCCGCGGGCCTGTCGTTCTTAGGACGCCCGGAGCGGGAACGCCAATCGGGCGCCTACCCGAACGCCATGACCAGCGCCCCGACGGCGATCGCCCAGAGCGCCACCGTCGACCAGGTCGCCCGCCGCCGCTCCTTGCGGGCGATCCGGGCCGCCTGCGCCTCGTCGGGGGCGCCCTCGTCGAGGCGCACCAGGACGCGGCGCAGGCGCTGGGCGATGTCGGGGATGTCGGCGACCACATCGGCCAGCGTCAGGACGGCGCGGCCCGCCCCCTCCGCCTTGCCGATCGGGCCGAGGTTGCGCGCGACCCAGGAGCGCACCACCGGCTCGGCCCCGGTCCACATGTCGAGCTTGGGGTCCAGGGAGCGGGCGACGCCCTCCACCACCACCATGGTCTTCTGCAGCATCACGAGTTCGGTGCGGGTGCGCATGTCGAAAAGCGCCGTGATGTCGAACAGCAGGGTGAGCACCTTGGCCATCGAGATCTCGTCGGCCTTGCGCTGGTGGATCGGCTCGCCGATCGCCCGGATCGCCTGCGCGAAATCGTCCACCGAGTGGTGGGAGGGCACGTAGCCGGCCTCGAAGTGCACCTGGGCGACCCGGCGATAGTCGCGCAGGATGAAGCCGAGCAGGATTTCGGCGAGGAAGCGCCGCTCGCGCTGACCGAGCCGGCCCATGATGCCGAAATCCACCGCCACGAGGACGCCGTCCGGGTCCACGAACAGGTTCCCCGGATGCATGTCGGCGTGGAAGAACCCGTCGCGGATCGCCTGGCGCAGGAAGCTCTGGATCACCGTGCGCCCGAGGGCGGCGGGATCGTGCCCGGCCGCGACGATGGCGGCGCGGTCGTTGAGGCGGATGCCCTCGATCCACTCGCTGGTGAGGACGTCGCGCCCGGTCAGCTCCCAATCGGGCCTGGGCACGCGGAAGTCGGGGTCGCCCTTGGTGTTGTCGGCGAGTTCGGACATGGCCGCGGCCTCGAGCCGGAAGTCCATCTCCATCATCACCGAGCGGGCGAGGATCTCCACCACCTCGCGCGGGCGGAGCCGCTCGGCCTTGGGCGAGAGCGCATGCACCACCCGCGCGATGAAGCGCATCACGTCGAGGTCGCGCTGGAAGCCCTCGCGCACGCCCGGCCGCATGATCTTGACCGCGACGGCGCGCTGCGTCCCGTCGGCGTCGAGCACATGCGCCTTGTGGACCTGGGCGATGGAGGCGGCCGCGATCGGGGCGCTGAAGGAGACGAAGAGTTCGCGGATCGGCTTGCCGAAGGCGGCCACCACCACTCTCTCGGCGACGTCCTGGGGGAAGGGTGGCACCCGGTCCTGCAGCTGCTCCAGGTCGCGGGCGGCGTCCATGCCGACGATGTCGGGCCGGGTCGCGAGGAACTGCCCGACCTTGACGTAGGACGGCCCCAGGCGGGTCAGTGCCCGCTGCAGGGAGCCCGGCCCGAGGCCGCGCCGCTCCAGCATCCGCCCGAGGCGCAGGGCCAGACGCAGGTGCGGCGGCAGGCCCTCGCCGTCGACGACCGCGAGGCCGCCCTCGCGGGCCAGCACGAAGCCGACGCGGACCCCGCGCAGGAGATGGACGAGGGCGCCTAGCACCCGCCGAGCGCCCGGATACGAACCCGACCCTGCGCCGTCATGCGATCTTCCAGCCCGAATGGATCGCCACGATGCCCCCGGTGAGCGCGCGGTGGCTGACGCGCGAGAAGCCCGCCGCCTCGATCATCCCGGCGAACCGCCCGGGGGAGGGGAACTTGCGGATCGACTCCACGAGGTAGCGGTAGGATTCCGCGTCGCCCGCCACCCGCGCGCCCAGCCGTGGGATCACATGGAACGAATAGGCGTCGTAGATCCGGTCCAGCACCGGCATGTCCACGCTCGAGAACTCGAGGCAGAGGAAGCGCCCGCCCGGCGCCAGCACGCGGTAGGCCTCCGCCAGCGCCACGTCGATCCGCGGTACGTTACGGATGCCGAAGGCGATGGTGTAGGCGTCGAAGGCGTTGCCCGGCAGCGGCAGGGCCTCGGCATTGGCGGTCACGAAGTCGATCCGGCCGTCGAACCGGTCGCCGGCCCGCTCGGCGCCCACCCGCAGCATCGCCTCGTTGATGTCGAGCACCGTGACGTGGGTGCCACGCCCGCCCGCATCGAGGACGCGGAAGGCGACGTCGCCGGTGCCGCCGGCCACGTCGAGGTGGCGGAACGGCTGGCTGCGCGAGGGGCGCAGCATCGACACGAGGTTCGACTTCCAGGCCCGGTGGAGCCCTCCGGACATCAGGTCGTTCATCAGGTCGTAGCGCTTGGCCACGGAGCGGAAGACATCGTCGACCCGCGCCTGCTTCTCGGAGAGCGCCACGCGCTCGAACCCGAAATGCGTGTTCGCCTCCCCGGAAAAGCCCGTGTCGGCGGATGTCTTGTCGTCCGAACTCATGCCACTCATACCCCTGGGCGAATGCGCGTCCCTGGCGGGAGCGCGCACCTCGCGGCAAGCGTCATAGCGAAACGGCGGCGGGATCGCCATGTGCCGGATCGTCGGACGAAGCCCCGCTTGCTTGTCCAGGGAGCCCCATGCCGGAACTGCCCGAAGTCGAAACCGTGCGGCGCGGCCTCGCCCCCGCCATGGTCGGCGCCCGTTTCTCCCGGGTGACCTTGCGCCGGCCGAACCTGCGCTTCCCCTTCCCCGAGCGTTTCGCCGAGCGTCTGCAGGGTGCCACCGTCCTCGATCTCGGACGCCGGGCGAAATACCTCACCGCCGGCCTCGACAGCGGCGAGACCCTGATCCTGCACCTGGGCATGAGCGGGCGGTTCGACGTGGCGCTGCCCGACGGCGGCAACCTCTCGCCGGGGGAGTTCTACCTCGACGGGGCGCAGGGCACGCCCCGGCACGACCACGTCGTCATGGCGATGTCGAGCGGCGCCACCGTCACCTACAACGACGCCCGCCGCTTCGGCTTCATGGACCTCGTCCCGACCCCGACGCTGGCCGCCAGCCGCCACTTCGCCGGCATGGGGATCGAGCCGCTCGGCGAAGCCCTGACCGGCGAGACCATCGCCCGGCTGTTCCGGCACAGGATCACGCCCCTCAAGAGTGCGCTCCTCGACCAGCGCCTGATCGCGGGCCTGGGCAACATCTACGTCTGCGAGGCGCTGCACCGGGCGGGACTCCATCCCGCCCTGCCGGCCGGGAGCCTGGCCAAGGCGGACGGGTCGCCGACGCCCAAGGCCCGGCTCCTGGCGCGGGTGATCCGCGACGTCCTCACCGAGGCGGTGGCGGCCGGGGGCTCGACCCTGCGCGACTACGCCCATCCCGACGGCGGCAGCGGCGCCTTCCAGCACCGGTTCCGGGTCTACGACCGCGTCGGCGAGGCCTGCACGGCCAAGCGCTGCACCGGCACGATCGCGCGCCTCGTCCAGGCGGGTCGCTCGACCTTCTACTGCGAGACCTGCCAGCCCCCGCCGCGGCCGGGCGGGTAACGGAGTCGAGGATCGGGCGCACGGTTTGTTAAACGCTCAAAGGATAGCCTGACCTCCCCGAGCGGCCGGCGAAGGCCGGTCGCCGATGTCCGATTGGCAGAGTGAGCATGCATCTCGTGGCCGATAACGAGGCCGAAAGGCTCGCGGCGATCCGCGACCTCGACCTGTCGGCGCTCCCTCCCGATCCGCGGCTCGACGCGATCTGCCGGACGGCGAAGGCGCTGTTCCACGTCCCCATGTGCACGATCACCATCGTCGAGGCCGACCGGCAGTGGTTCAGGGCCAAATGCGGCGTGGCGACCGAGGGCAGCGCGCGCGACATTTCCTTCTGCACCCACACCATCCTCGACGATGCCGTCCTCGTGATCGAGGACGCCACGGCCGACCCGCGGTTCGTCGACAACCCGCTGGTCACGGGACCACAGGGCATCCGCTTCTACGCGGGCGCCCCCCTCGTCCTGCAGCCGGGCATCCGGGTGGGGACGATGTGCGTCATCGATACGATACCGCGCACGTTCACCCAGGAGGACCGGGAGCGTCTCCAGGATCTCGCCCTGATCGTCGTGGCGCAGTTGCGCCAAGCCAAGATCGAGGCCGAGCTGCGCGAGAGCGAGGCGCACTATCGCCTGCTCGCCGACAACGCCAGCGACATGATCGTCTGGTCGAACCTCGACACCACGCGCCGCTACGTCTCACCGGCGGCCCATTCGCTGCTCGGGTTCGAGCCGACGGAACTGCTCGGAACCCGTCCCATGGACGGGGTCCATCCCGACGACGCCGCCAGCTATCAGCGGGTCCTCGACGACATCGGGCATGCCCGCGTCAAGAGTGCCGTCAGCCGTCAGCGCTACCGGCGCAAGGACGGGAAATGGGTCTGGGTCGAGGCCACCTTCAACCTCACCCACGACCCCGTCGACGGCCGGCCCGACGGCTACGTGGCGGCCGTTCGCGACATCGACGAGCGGGTGGAGGCCGAGCGCCGCATCGCCCACATGGCCCGCCACGACGAACTGACGGATGTCGCCAACCGGACGCTGTTCCAGGAACGACTGGCCCAGGAGATCGCCCACGCGACCCGGTACGGCGAGCATTTCGCCGTGTTCTGCCTGGACCTCGATCGCTTCAAGTCCGTGAACGACACCCTGGGGCATCAGGCCGGGGATGTCGTGCTGCGGACCGTGGCGGACCGGATGCGCAGGCTCCTGCGGACCGAGGACACCATCGCCCGTTTCGGCGGTGACGAGTTCATGGTGCTGCAGACACGGACGCGACAGCCCGAGAGCAGCGAGTCCCTGGCCAAGCGGCTGATCAAGGCGGTGCGCGAGCCGATTTCGGTGGAAGGCATCACCGTCGGCGTCGGCCTGAGCATCGGCATCGCCCTCGGTCCGAAGGCGGGGGTCGACGGCGACGGACTTTATCGGCGGGCCGATTTCGCTCTCTACCGGGCCAAGGCCGGCGGCCGGAACACCTACCGGTTCGACGACGACACCGCCGGTGCCGGCGATTGGCCGTTCGCAGCCTCGGCCTGACCGACGGACCGCAAGCCCCCGAAAGCCGTGCGGTCCCGATGGCGTGTCATGCCACCTCCGGTCAGGTCATTGCGCGATGCGGGAAACAGGCTTCGCTCGAGTGCCGCACGCGCTTGCAAATACGGTTCCCGCTCGGATCGAGCGGAAACCGTATCGGAACGTCAAATCAGTTCGGCTTGGGAGCGCCCGGCTTTAAGCCGGTGTCGGCCCGCTTCTCGGGGTTCTTGAGCTGGCTGTAGACGACGCTGCCGAAGCTTCCGATGACCGAGTGCCAGCCGACCTTTTCGTAGAGCGGGTTGTCACGTCCGATCTGGCAGAAGCGGGAGGTCAGGCCGTTGACGATCTCCTCGTCCTTGAGGCCGCCCGCCGCGGATTTGATCCTGGGCAGGAGTTCGTCGATCTTCGGGATGAAGTCCTCGGGCTTCAGGTCCTTGAGCGCCTCGGCGGCACCGGCCCCGTCGAAGGCCTTGGCCAGTTCGGGTGACGAGACCTCGCCGCAGGGCGCGTTGCCCACGAGCATCGTCCGGGTCTGCTCACGCGCCGCCGAGACGACCCCGCGATCCTGGATCACGGGCGCCCTGTTGCCCCAGCTGTTGCGGATGTAGTCGGTGACGTCGGCCACTTGGCTGTCGGTCATGCCCGCGCCCACCGCCGGCATCGGCGCGTAACCGGCCTGGGCACCGAGCCCGCCGAGAATCACGCGGATCACGGTCTCGGGTCCCTCGGCCTGGACGGAGGTGTTGCCCGCCAGGGCGGGAATCGCGCCGGGTACGCCCTGTCCGTCCGGCTTGTGGCAGGAGGAGCAATAGCTGAGGTACGTGCCCGCTCCTGGAGCGCCGACCTGGTCGAAGGCCTGCACGTCCTTGACCTTGTAGGTCTCCTTGGCCTTCTGCGTGCGCAGGTAGGCCACCATCGCCTTCAGGTCGGCATCGGTCATCTTCGAGAGGGATTCCTCGATGGTCTGGCGCATCGGGCCGGCGGCGACGCCGGGCTGGTTCCCGGGCGCGGCCCCGGACTTGAGGTAGGTGACGACCTGCTCGTCGCTCCAGCCGCCGATGCCCTGGTGACCGTCGGGGGTGATGTTGGGGGCGTACCAGCCGTCGATGACGCCGCCGCCGAGCTTGCCGGCCAGCCCGGAGTTCCCGACGATCTTGTTTTCGTTGTGGCACATGCCGCAGTGGCCGAGCCCTTCGACGAGGTAGGCGCCGCGATTGACCTCGGCACTGGCGTTGGGGTCGGGCTTGAACTCGCCGGCCGTGAAGAAGGCGGTGCGCCAGGTGATCAGCGCCGTGCGGATGTTGAAGGGGAAGGGGATCTCGGACGCCTGACGGACCTCGCGCACCGGATCGAGGGACTGGAGATAGGCGAAGATCGCCTTCACGTCCTCGCGGGTGACCTTGGTGTACCAGGCGAACGGAAAGGCCGGGTAGAGATACGACCCGTCCTTGGTGATGCCCTCGTGCATGGCGCGGGCGAAGTCCTCCTCCGTCCAGTTGCCGAGACCGGTTTCCTTGTCGGGGGTCAGGTTGGGCGTGCGGATCTTGCCGATGGGGGTGTTGAGCACATAGTTGCCGGCGAAGGGCTTGCCCCCCGGTGCGGTGTGACAGGCCACGCAATCGCCGGCGGTGACGAGATATTGGCCCCGTTTGACCAGATCCGCATCGGCGCCCTGGGCGGCGGCGGCGGTGATGCCGAGGGTCAGGACAACGGCACCCACAGCCGCAGCGTCGATACGAACCATCGTGCCGATTTCCTTCGCTCAATCGCCCGAAGCGGAACCCGCGTCACACCCGGCGCCGCTGCGCAAACGCGACGGTTTCCGCGTCAGTTCCACGCGTCCGGCCGGGTTCATCGCCGAGAGGTTGCATCGGCACCGTCTGGCGCTGCCGCAGCCTGACGGCGAGTTCGCAGGCGTGGGCGAGCAGCGCGCCGAGGAGGCAGGCCGCGACGAACGGCCACGGCGCATCGGTGAGGGCCATCCGCACGCCCAGCATCAGCGATGCACCGGACGCGAGGTTGCACAGCAGCGGGAAAGGCGCCGGCCCCTTCCGCCGGCACCAGAGCAGCAGCACCACCGCCTCCAGGGCGACCAGACCGAGGACGACGTCGATGATGCGGCCGCTCGCGAACAGGTCGGTCATGACATCCCGCGGCGCGGTGGAGGCGATGGGGTGACGCCCCGGCTCAGGCCCGGCCGAACGGCCCGTTGAGGCGCACGATCGTCAGGTTGAGGTAGGAGGCGACGCTGACCCAGGCGAGATAGGGCAGCAGCAGCAGCGCAGGAACGGTGGCGATCGACGCCGTGACCACGATCAGGGAGACGACGGAGGCCCAGAGGACCAGCACCTCGACGAAGGCCCAGTCCGGCCGACGCATGCGAAAGAAGAGTCCGCTCCAGGCGATATTGAGGACCACGTTGATGGCGTAGGCGACCACCAGCGCCGTGCGCGGACCCGGACGCGGGTCGGCTTCCCAGGCCATGACGCCGGAGATCGCCGCGAGGGTGAAGATCGTGGTCCATACGGGCCCGAACACCCATTCCGGCGGCTGCCAGGACGGCTTGCGCAAGGCCTTGTACCACGGGCCGATCGTGGTCAGCAGGCCGCCAGCGAGGGCGCACAGGACCGCGACCGCGGCAGCGATCCCGATCGGCGCCCAATTCCAGTCCGAGAGATTCACCTACGGGGAGACCCAGCGGAACAGATGGGCGAGATCCTTGAAGAAGATCCTCACGTGCGCCACCGGCTTGGCCTTCACCAGTTCCTTGTTCATGTAGGCGTCCCAGGTGAGTTGCTGGACATCCTTGTCCTTGCAGATGGAGACGAAGCGCTCGCGCAGCGCATCGTTGCGGTACCAGAACCATTGCATGATCCGCAGGATCAGGAACACCCGCCCGTGCAGTTTCATGAAGCGGCGGCGGGCCAGGGCGAGGGCGCTGGCCTTGCCGGTGACGAGGAAGGCCTGCGCCGCCTCCGCCGCCAGGCGGCCGCCCAGCATGGCATAATAGATCCCCTCGCCGGAGGCCGGCGCGACGATGCCGGCGGCGTCCCCGGTGAGGAGGACGTCACGGCCGTTGTCCCATTTCTTGAGGGGCTTGAGCGGGAGCGGCGCGCCCTCGCGCCGCACGGTCTCGCCGGCGGCCAGCCCGCTCGACGCGCGCAGGTCGCGGATGGCGCTGCGCAGGGAGAAACCCTTGCGGGCGCTGCCGGTGCCGATGCTGATCGTATCGCCGTGCGGGAAGATCCAGGCGTAGAAGTCGGGCGAGAGCTTGCCCTGGTAGTAGACGTCGCAGCGGGTGGCCTCGACGTCGCCGCTGCCGTCGACCGGGCGCCGGACGATCTCGTGGTAGGCGAACACCTGCTTCATCGCGGCATGGCCGGGGATCTCGGCCCGGCCCACGGCGGAGGTGGCCCCGTCGGCACCGATCACCAGCCGGGTGCGGACCGTGGCCGGCTCGCCCCCCGTGGGGGTGTAATGCACGGTGGCGAGCCCGTCGGCATCGTGGACGATCCGCTCGAACCGGCCGGGGCGGTGATCGGCACCGGCGAGGGCGGCGCGGTTGCGCAGCCAGGGATCGAAATGCTCGCGGTCGACCATGCCGACGTAGCCTTCGCCGACGGGCATGTCGACGCGCACGTCCTTGGGCGAGATCATCCGCGCCGAGCGGATGCGCGCCACGATGAGATGGTCGGGGATCGCGAAGTCCTTGATCAAACGGGGCGGGATCGCACCGCCGCAGGGCTTGATCTTGCCCGGCTTGTCGAGGAGGAGCACGCGCCGGCCGAGGCGGGCGAGATCGGCGGCGGCCGTGGCGCCGGCAGGGCCGCCGCCCACTACCACCACGTCGAAGGTTTCGGTCTCGGACATCGGGCTACCTCGCGGAGAGACGGGGCTCGGGCAGGAACGATCGGCGCCTGGACGGCGCGCGGATGCGGCTGGGCGGCGCATAGGCGACACGCAGGGCGAGGCCGGCGCCGACCACGAACAGGAGGGCTTCGGCCGTGAAGACCGCGGCATAGGCGTGGACCACCTGCGGCGTGATCAGGCGGGCGACATCGACCGCCACGGTGCCGAGGAAACCGCCGGCGCCGAAGGCGACGCCCTGCGCCGCCCCCCAGACGCCCATGCGGGTGCCGCGCTCGGCCTCGCCGCCCGCGCCCGCCAGCCCCATCATCGAGCCGATGGCGGCGACGGCGAAGATGCCGTTGAAGAGACCCAGGGCAAACACGGCGGCGCGCAGCGGAAACTCCGGCCCGACGAGGCCGCCGGCGGCGATCGCGACGAGGGCGAGGGCCGAGCCGAGGCAGCCGAGGACGGTCCAGGCCTTGAGCGAGCCGAGGACCGGCCCGCCGATGCCCATGGTGGTCCCCGCCACCAGCAGCATCCCGGCGAGGACGCCGCCGTGCTGCAGGCCCGAAAGCTTGGTGGTGGCCCCCGGCGTCATCGCGAAGACGAGGCCGGCGAAGGGCTCGAGGATGAGCTCCTGGGCGCTGTAGGCCAGCATCGCCACGAACAGGAACACGGTGAACCGCCGCGAGGCCGGCTCGGCCCAGACCCGGGCCAGGACCTGCAGGAACGGCTTGCGCTCGGCCCGCTCCTCGGGGGAGGGGGCGGCCCGCGCCGGTTCGATGCCGCGCAGCGCCAGGGTCGCGAGGCAGAAGGCGATCAGCGAGACCGTGCCCGAGACGGCCACGAGGCGCAGCCCCGAGAACGGATCGAGGAAATGGCCGGCCAGGGGCGCGGTGATGGCAAAGCCCGCGATCATCATGATCCAGACCAGGGTCGCGGCCGCACCGCGTCGGCGGGCGTCGACGCCCGTGGCCAGGAGCACCAGCAACGAGGTGCCGGCGGCACCCGCCCCCATGCCGACGCCGAGGAAGGCGAAGACCGCCAGGGCGAGGCCGGCGGCGGGGTGGGTCTCCATGACGGCGGTGGCGACCGCCGCCAGGAACCCGCCCAGGGTGAGCGCGGCCATGCCGCCGACGATCCAGGGGGTGCGCCGGCCGCCAACGTCGGAGCCGTAGCCCCAGCGCGGGCGCAGGACCTGGACCGCGTAGTGCAGGGCGACGAGCCCGCCGGGCACCATGGCCGGCAAGGCGAGCTCCACCACCATGACGCGGTTGAGGGTCGAGGTCATCAGGACCACCACCGACCCCAGCGCCGTCTGCACGAGGCCGAGGCGGGCGATAGCCGCCCAGGAGAAGGAGAGGGGAGCCGTCATGGGCGGCCTCCGGCGGCGATCCGGGAATCCTGCCGCGCGAGGCCCGAGCGTCCGCGCGACGCGCGCGCTGCGTTGGGGACACCGATCGAGCCGGACGCGGTGGGTGCTGAACTGGCCATGCCCGGAGGCTAGGAGCCTAGGGCGACCTGTGTCAAGTTTGATTTACACGTTGAGCGTCAAGTGAAGTTGTCACTCGGGCTTCGACGCGATGCGTTCCCGGCCTCGTCCGGCAGGGTCCCGTGTTTGGACAGGCCCGTTTCGCGATCGGGCTGGCGAGGCGGCAGGCGGCGAACGCCGCCCTGCGCCACCCTGGATTGCACCCCTCGCTCGATCCGGCCGGAGGGTGGTCAGTCGGGGTCGTCGGCGGGTTCGGGGCCGTCGAGGTCGCCGATGCCGTAGCGGCGCAGCTTGGCGTAGAGCCCCTGGCGGCTCAGGCCCAGCATCTCGGCGGCCGAGGCGCGGTTGTCGCGGGTGATGCGCAGGGCCGCCTCGATGCACAGGCGCTCGATCAGGTCGGTCGATTCGCGCACCAGGTTCTTCATGGTCACGCGGCCGACGAGCTCGGTCATCTGCTCGACCGAGCGCGGCAGGTCGCGCCCGGTCAGGGCGGGGGCGGCCGCCCGGCGCGGCGTCCCCCGGATCGTGAAGCCGAGACAGGGATGGCCGCCGCCGGCCACCGACACCGCCGCAATCTCCACGTCCTCCACCGAGCCGTAGGTGCCGCGGATGCTGGTGGCGAAATGACGAACCGACCCGTGCAGGCCCAGGGTGGCGAACAGGGTCGCGGCCTCGGTCTCCTCGCGCCCGAGCCAGCGGTCGAACAGCTCGCCGCGCACCTGCTCCTCGGTGGCGAGTTGCACGAGGTCGAGGAAGGCGGCGTTGGCGGCCAGGATGCGCCGGCCCGGATCGGTGACGACGAAGCCCTCGGGCAGGTTCTGGATCACGTCGAGGGTGCCGGTACCGGCGCGGCCGGGCGCCGCTTCCCCGGCTACTGGCCCGTCGACGGAGAGGCGCAGCAGCGCGCTGACGGCGTTCTCCTGCCGGAACAGCGAGGCGGAGAGGCGCGTCTCGCCGCGGCCGTTCCCGAGGCGCACGAGGAGGTCGTCGGCCTGGCCGGACACCCGCAGGCCCGCGAACAGCGATTCGAGCTCGCGGGCGCTGGCGGAGTCGAACAACTCGATCACGTCCTGGCCCAGCACCCGCTTCTCGGGCTTGCCGAGCAGGCGCGCGGCGGCGGGGTTGACCTCGGTGACGCGCCGGGTGGCGGCATCCACCACGAGCACAGGCTCGCCGGCGAGCTGGAACAGGAGGCGGTAGCGGGTCTCGGCCCCGCGCATGCGCAGGTAGTCGCGCTCGAGGGCCTGCTGCGTCTCGGCGAGCTTGCGCTGGAGGGCGGCCATGGCCCGCAGGTTGCGGCCGATCACGATCACCGGACCGTCCGCCTCCAGGCGCATGGCCGAATAGCGGATCGGGAGGTCGATCCCGGTGGCCGAGGGGTGGTTCACCTGGCGCCAGCGCGTCACGGCACCGGGGGCGGCATCCTTGAGCAGGGCCGCGATCTTGGGGCGGCTCTCCACCGTCACGGTGTCGACCCACAGCCGGCCGAGCCACGACTCACAGCCCTCGCCGGCGAGATCGGAACTGCCGAAGGCCGCATCGCGGATCACGCCCTCCCGGTCGATCACCAGGGAGAGGTCCGTCGCGGCCGCGACGAGCAGCCCGGCCGCCTGCGCATCCAGGGGGCCGAGGGTTTGATGAAGGGCCGCGAACGACGAGGTTGCGGCAGGAAGCGCCAGACTGGTCAAAGATCACCAAGGTGTGATGCCGTCAGACGGGTCTTTCAGCAGGCTCGGGCATGCAGATCAAGCAAACGCTCGGCGATGGCAATGGCGTCACGCGCATCGCTCGCGGTCGCATCGGCTCCGACTCGGACGAGATGGCCGGGGTTATCCACGAAGATCGGACCGCCGACCATGATGTGTAGGTCGGGGTTGCGTGAGGTTTGCCGAAGCTCGCTCACCGTCTCGGCCAGGACCGGTAGCAGCGTCTCGCTGCCGAGCGAGAGGCCGACGATGTCGAACCACTCCCGGCGCACCCGCCGCAGCGCGTCGGGGCCGTCGGCCTGCGTCAGGCAGGTCACGTCCCAGCCGGCATCGTGGAAGAAGCGTTCGAGCAGGCTGAGGCCGAAGCAATGGGTTTCGCCGGGGCAGGTCGCCAGCAGGACGCTGCGTCCGCGCGACACCCGGACCGGCTCGTCGAACCGGAGGCGCAGGTCGTGGGTGATCCGCTGCAGCCGGCCCATCGCGATGGTGAGCTCGGTGAAATCGCACAGGTCCTCCTCCCAGAGAACCCCGAGATGCCGCGCCGTCGGAGCCAGCAGGTCGAGCAGCAGACTCTCCAGGGAGAGGCCCTCCGCCATCATGCCGGCGACCCGCGGCTCGGCGTCGTCGCGGCCTGGCGCCAGCATCAGGTCGGCGAAGGACGCGATCTCCTCCGGCGTCGGCGTCGCGCGGCGGGCCGGCTCCGGGAAGGGGTCGTCGCGCAGGGCCAGCATCATACGTGGAATGATCTCGGCCTCCACGATCCTGGCGAGGTCGCCGTGCCAAAGGGTGGGGGTCGCGACACGCAGGAGTTCGGACAGGGCGTCCGCCTCGCCCGATCCCGGAAGATCGCAGCCGTTCGCGCCGTCGTGAAAGGAATACTGGTCCCGATGCTGCCTCAAGTCGTCCATTGGTCCCTCCCAATGTTGATGACGGCTTCTTGTTGACCTCGATCTTGCGTGTCGAGCGCGACGTCTTGTGACGCCCTTGAAATATCATCGACCGTCGTATCGGATGATGGTGTCCGGGCACGAGCGCCCCGGAAAACCCGTGGCGTTCAGGTTCCCGACGAGCGACGATACGCCTCCCCGAGGTTTTGGCAACGCACCAGTTGTAACCCGGCTCGCACGCGGATGTCCAGTGAGATTGACGTAAAGCCAGCTTGACACTCTGGCGGGGCCTTCCTAACCTCTCCCTCAACGGCACGCCCTCCCGAGGCGGCCAGCAGGACAGGGGCGGACGCGATGGGTCCCATCAAGGGCCAGACGGGACGACCCCTCTACACGCCGGCCGAACGGGTCCGGCGCGACGCCACGGTCTGGACCCTGGTCCAGGGCATCCTGGCGCCGCTGCAGTTCTTCGTGTTTCTCGTGAGCCTGGCGCTGGTGCTGCGCACCCTGGCCACCGGCGAGGGCGAGGCGGCGGCCAACGCCTCGGTCGTGATCAAGACCGTCGTGCTCTACGCGATCATGGTCACCGGCGCGATCTGGGAGAAGGTCGTCTTCGGCCGCTACCTGTTCGCCCCGGCCTTCTACTGGGAGGACATGGTGAGCATGGCGGTCCTGGCCCTGCACACCGCCTATCTCGCCGCCCTGCTGACCGGCCGGCTCGACACCACCGGGCTGATGCTCCTGGCGCTCGCGGCCTACGCCACCTACGCGATCAACGCGACGCAGTTCCTGCTCAAGCTGCGCGCCGCGCGGCTGCAGGCGCCGTCGGACCTCTCCTCCTTCGCGGAGGCCGCCCGATGAACGCCCACGCTCCCGTCCCCAGCCTCGACGCCGCCTGCACCGACACCGGCGTCACGATCCGCCAGGAGCGCGGCCAGCGCGCCGTCTTCTGCGGCCTCACCGGCATCGTGTGGCTGCATCGCAAGATCCAGGACGCGTTCTTCCTCGTGGTCGGCTCGCGCACCTGCGCCCACCTGATCCAGTCCGCCGCCGGCGTGATGATCTTCGCCGAGCCGCGCTTTGCCACCGCGATCATGGACGAGCGCGACCTGGCCGGCATCACCGACATGAACGACGAGCTCGACCGGGTGGTGCGCCGCCTGATCGAGCGGCGCCCCGACATCCGCCTCCTGTTCCTCGTGGGCTCCTGCCCGTCCGAGGTGATCAAGCTCGACCTCACCCGCGCCGCCCAGCGCCTGTCGCGGCGGGTCTCGCCGGACGTGCGGGTGCTCAGCTACTCGGGCAGCGGCATCGAGACCACCTTCACGCAGGGCGAGGACGCGTGCCTGGCCGCCCTCGTCCCCGAGATGCCGCGGGCCGAGGCCGACGCGGCCCCCGCCCTCCTGGTGGTCGGGGCGCTGGCCGACGTGGTCGAGGACCAGTTCTCGCGCCTGTTTTCCGAACTCGGCATCGCGCCGGTGGCGTTCCTGCCCGCCCGCAAGGCCGACGAGCTTCCCGCCGTCGGGCCGTCGACCCGCTACCTCCTGGCCCAGCCCTTCCTCACCGATACCGCCCGCGCCCTCGAAGAGCGCGGCGCCGGCAGGATCGCCGCGCCGTTCCCCCTGGGGTCGGAGGGTACCACCGCCTGGCTGCGGGCCGCCGCGGATGCCTTCGGCGTCGCGCCCGAGCGGTTCGAGGCGGCCACGGCACCCGGCCGCGCCAGGGCGGCCACGGCGCTCGCCCCCTATCGCCAGCAGCTGGCGGGCAAGCGGGTGTTCTTCTTCCCCGATTCGCAGCTCGAGATCCCGCTCGCCCGCTTCCTGTCGCGGGAGATGGGCACGCAGCTCGTGGAGGTCGGCACCCCCTACCTCCACCGTGGCCACCTCGCCGACGAGATCGCGATGCTGCCCGCCGGCACGCAGGTGGTGGAGGGCCAGAGCCTCGACGACCAGATGGACCGCTGCCGGGCGGCATGCCCCGACCTCACGGTGTGCGGCCTCGGTCTGGCCAACCCCCTCGAGGCCGAGGGGCTGGCGACCAAGTGGTCGATCGAACTCCTGTTCACCCCGATCCAGGGCTACGACCAGGCCGGCGACCTCGCCGAGCTGTTCGCGCGCCCCCTGGTCCGCCGCACGCGGCTGGAGGTCTGAGACCATGCAGCTCACCGTCTGGACCTACGAGGGACCGCCCCACATCGGCGCCATGCGCGTGGCCACCGCCATGCGCGGCCTGCACTACGTGCTGCACGCCCCCCAGGGCGACACCTATGCCGACCTGCTCTTCACGATGATCGAGCGGCGCGATGCCCGCCCGCCGGTCACCTACACCACCTTCCAGGCCCGCGACCTCGGCTCGGACACCGCCGCGATCTTCAAGGACGCGGTGGCCGCCGCCTACGAGCGCTTCAAGCCCGAGGCGATGATCGTCGGCGCCTCCTGCACCGCCGAGCTCATCCAGGACGATCCGGGCGGGTTGGCCAAGGCCCTGGCCCTGCCGATCCCGGTGATCCCGCTGGACCTGCCGGCCTATCAGAAGAAAGAGAACTGGGGCGCCTCGGAGACCTTCTACCGTCTGGTGCGGGCGCTGTCTGGACCGCCGCCCGCCGCCGGGACCGCACGCGCGAGCGCAGACGGTCGGCGCCCCCTTTGTAACATCCTCGGCCCCACCGCCCTGGGCTTCCGCCACCGCGACGACCTCATCGAGATCAGGAGCCTGCTCGACCGGCTCGGCATCGACGTCAACGTGGTGGCCCCGATGGGCGCCACCCCGTCCGACCTCGGGCGCCTCGGGGCGGCCGACTTCAACGTCGTGCTCTACCCCGAGGTGGCCAGGGTCGCCGCGCAATACCTCCAGAAGACCTTCGGCCAGCCGATGGTCGAGACGGTGCCGATCGGCGTCGCGGCCACCATCCGCTTCGTCGAGGAGATCGCCGCGCTCACGGGGATCGATCCCTCGCCGGTGCTGGCCGGCGCGCCCTCGCGCCTGCCCTGGTACTCGCGCTCGGTCGATTCGACCTACCTCACCGGCAAGCGCGTCTTCATCTTCGGCGACGCCACCCATGCGGTGGCGATGGCGCGGGTGGCGGCCACGGAGCTCGGCTTCAGGGTCGTGGGGCTCGGCACCTATGCCCGCGAGTTCGCCCGCGAGGTCCGGGCCGAGGCCGAGGTCCACGGCATCGAGGCGACGATCACCGACGACTACCTCGACGTGGAGGCCGCCATCCAGGCGGCCCAGCCCGAGATGGTGCTCGGCACCCAGATGGAGCGCCATATCGCCAAGCGCCTGGGCCTGCCCTGCGCCGTGATCTCGGCCCCGATCCACGTGCAGGATTTCCCCGCCCGGCATTCGCCGCAGATGGGCTTCGAGGGCGCCAACGTCCTGTTCGACACCCTCGTCCACCCCCTGATGATGGGACTGGAAGAGCACCTGCTCGGGATGTTCCGCGAGGATCCCGAGTTCCACGACGGCGCGGCCCCCTCGCACCACACCCGCCACGGCGGGCCGAGCCCCGCACCGGTCCCCGAGGCGGCCCAGGCCGCCCTCGCCCAACCCGCGCCGCCACCATCCCAACCGACCGCCAAGGACACCGTCGTCGTCTCCCTGTGGGACGCCGCCGCCGAGAAGGAACTGAAGAAGATCCCGTTCTTCGTGCGGGGCAAGGCCCGCGCGAACACCGAGCGTTTCGCCCGCGAGCAGGCGCTCCCCCTCATCACCGTCGAGACGTTGTACGATGCAAAAGCGCATTTCGGTCGCTGAGCCCACTCCGGTGCGCATCGTCATCGTGACGATGGACACCCACCTCGCGAGCGCCGTCGACCGGGCGCGCCGCGACCTGCAGCGCGACATCCCCGGCCTCACCCTGGTCCTGCACGCGGCCACCGAGTTCGGGGACCATCCCGAGAAGCTGGCACGCTGCCGCGCCGACATCGCCGCGGGCGACATCGTGATCTGCGCGATGCTGTTTATGGAGGATCACTTCCAGCCGATCATCGCCGACCTGCGCGCCCGCCGCGACCACTGCGACGCGATGCTGTGCATGATGAGCGCCAGCGAGGTGACCAAGCTCACCCGGGTCGGCGCCTTCTCGATGGACGGCTCCAAGAGCGGCGGCGCCATGGGCCTGCTCAAGCGCCTGCGCGGCGCGCCCAAGGAGCGCAGCGCCAGCGCCGGCGCCGAGCAGATGAAGATGCTCAAGCGCCTGCCCAAGATCCTGCGCTTCATCCCCGGCACCGCCCAGGACGTGCGCGCCTACTTCCTCACCCTGCAGTACTGGCTGGCCGGCTCGGACGAGAACGTCCTCAACATGATCCGCGCCCTGGTGGACCGCTATGCGAGCGGCGAGCGCAAGGTCCTGCGCGGCCGGTTGAGGGCCGCGGCCCCCGTCACCTACCCGGAGGTCGGCGTCTACCATCCGCGCCTCCCCGGCCGGATGTCGGAATCCCTCGACGACCTGCCGTCCGCCGGCAGCCGCGGCACCGTCGGCGTGCTCGGCCTGCGCTCCTACATGCTGGCGGGCAACGCCGCCCATTACGACGGCGTCATCGCCGCCCTGGAGGCGCGTGGCCTTCGCGTCATCACCGCCTTCGCCAGCGGCCTCGATTCGCGACCGGCCATCGAGCGGTACTTCCTCAAGGACGGCGTCGCCACCATCGACGCGATGGTCTCGCTCACCGGCTTCTCGCTGGTGGGCGGCCCGGCCTACAACGACGCCCGCGCGGCGGAGGAGATCCTGGCCGCGGTCGACGTGCCCTACGTCGCCGCCTACCCGGCCGAGCTGCAGACCCTGGAGCAATGGGGCGCCTCGGAGCGTGGCCTCCTGCCGGTGGAGACGACCATCATGGTCGCGATCCCCGAACTCGACGGCGCCACCGGCTCGATGCTGTTCGGCGGCCGCTCCGACAAGTCGGGCGCGGCCTGCAAGGGCTGTCACGTCGCCTGCGTCTTCCCCTCGGGCGAGGGCGACCGCGACATGCATTCCTGCGTCGAGCGCGCCGGCATGCTCGCCGCCCGCGTCGACCGGCTGGTGCGCCTGCGCCGCAGCGAGCGGGCCGAGCGCAAGGTCGGCATCGTGATCTTCAACTTCCCGCCCAACGCCGGCAACACCGGCACGGCCGCCTACCTCTCGGTGTTCGAATCGCTGTTTCGCACGCTGGCCGCCATGAAGGCGGCCGGCTACGCGGTGGAGGTGCCCGAGAGCGTCGACGACCTGCGCGAGCGGGTGGTGATCGGCAATGCGGCGCGCTTCGGCGCCATGGCCAACGTCCACACCCGCATCTCGGTGGACACCCACGTGCGGCGCGAGCGGCACCTGGCCGAGATCGAGGCGCAATGGGGGCCCGCGCCGGGCAAGCAGCAGTCGGACGGATCGTCGATCTTCGTGCTCGGGGCCGAGTTCGGGAACATCTTCGTCGGCATCCAGCCCGCCTTCGGCTACGAGGGCGACCCGATGCGGCTCCTGTTCGAGAAGGGGTTCGCCCCCACCCACGCCTTCTCGGCCTTCTACCGCTGGCTGCGCGACGACTTCAAAGCCCACGCCCTGCTGCACTTCGGGACGCACGGGGCGCTCGAATTCATGCCCGGCCGCCAGAGCGGCCTCTCGGCCACCGACTGGCCGGACCGCCTGATCGGCGACATGCCCAACCTCTACCTCTACGCGGCCAACAACCCGTCCGAGGGCACCATCGCCAAGCGCCGGTCCTCGGCCACCCTGATCAGCTACCTCACCCCCCCGATCGCCCATGCCGGGCTCTATCGCGGCCTCCTCGACGTGAAGGGCGCCATCGAACGCTGGCGCGGCACCGAGCCGGAGGCACAGGCGGAGCGCGAGGACATCGCGGTGCTGATCCAGGCCCAGGCGGCACTGGTCGACCTGGCCCAGGCGGAGCCGGCCTGGGGAACCCGCGCCGGGGCCGAGATCGCCCGCATCGGCGCCGAGATCCTCGACCTGGAATACACCCTGATCCCGCACGGCCTGCACGTGGTCGGCGAGGCCCTCTCCGTCGACGAGCGCATCGACATGCTGCTGGCCATGGCCGATTCGGCCCATGGGACCAGGCTCGACCGGGCGTCGGTCTCGGCCCTCGTCGGCGGCGCCACGCCGGAGGCGGCGCTCTCGGCCTCCGGCACGGTGCCGGTGGCCACCGACCTGCCGATCCTGCGGGAACTCGCGGCCACGAACCGCCTGCTCACCGGCGACAGCGAGGTCCCCGCCATCCTGCGGGCGCTCGACGCCCGCTTCATCCGCCCGGCCCCCGGCGGCGACCTCCTGCGCACGCCCTCGATCCTGCCGACGGGGCGCAACCTCCACGGCTTCGATCCCTTCCGCATCCCGAGCGCCTTCGCGGTCAAGGACGGGGCCATCCAGGCCCAGCGCATCCTCGACCGGCACAAGGCGGACGGGCTGCCGCTCCCCAAGACCGTCGCCATCGTCCTGTGGGGCACCGACAACCTCAAGAACGAGGGCGGCCCGATCGGGCAGGTGCTGGCGCTGCTGGGCACGCGGCCGCGCTTCGACGGCTACGGCCGGCTCACGGGGGCCGAGCTGATCCCGCTGGCCGAGCTCGGCCGTCCGCGCATCGACGTGGTCGTCACCCTGTCGGGCATCTTTCGCGACCTGCTCCCCCTCCAGATCAAGCTCCTGGCCGAGGCCTGCCTCCTGGCGGCCACCGCCGACGAGCCGGTGGAGCAGAACTTCGTCCGCCTGCACGCCCTCGCATACCAGCGCGTCCACGGCGGCGACATGGAGACGGCGTCCCTCCGGGTCTTCGGCAACGCCGAGGGTGCCTACGGCTCCAACGTCAACCACCTCGTGGAGAACGGCCGCTGGGAGGACGAGGACGAACTCGCCGACACCTATGCCCGGCGCAAGGGCTTCGCCTACGGCCGCGACGGCCGCGCCGTGCAGCACGCCGCCCTCCTCAAGAGCGTGCTCGCCGACGTCGACCTCGCCTACCAGAACCTCGACTCGGTGGAGCTCGGCGTCACCACCGTCGACCATTACTTCGATACGCTCGGCGGCATCAGCCGGGCGGTCAAGCAGGCCAAGGGCGGCATCGAGGCCCCGGTCTACATCGGCGACCAGACCCGCGGCGAGGGTTGCGTCCGCTCCCTCTCCGAGCAGGTCGCCATCGAGACCCGCACCCGCATCCTCAACCCGAAGTGGTACGAGGGCATGCTCGCCCACGGCTACGAGGGCGTGCGCCAGATCGAGACCCACCTCACCAACACCGTTGGCTGGTCGGCCACGACCTCCCAGGTCGAACCCTGGGTCTACAAGGAGATCACCTCGGTCTTCGTCCTCGACCCGGCCATGCGCGAACGCATGGCCGCTCTGAACCCGACGGCGTCGGCCAAGGTGGCCCAACGCCTGATCGAAGCGCACCGGCGCGGCTTCTGGACCCCCGACGCGGAGACGCGCGACGCGCTCGACCGCGCCGAGGAGGAACTGGAAGACCGTCTCGAAGGCATCACCACTGGGGTCGCAGCATGAACATCGCCATCAGGAACCCCGTCGTCTCGCGTCAGCCCGAGGGCAGCGTCCAGGTCGAACTCGACCCGACCCTGAAGATCGGCACCGCCAAGGTCTTCGCGGTGTACGGCAAGGGCGGCATCGGCAAGTCGACGACCTCGTCGAACCTGTCGGTGGCCTTCTCCAAGCTCGGCAAGCGCGTCCTTCAGATCGGTTGCGACCCCAAGCACGATTCGACCTTCACGCTCACCAAGCGCCTCGCCCCGACGGTGATCGACGCCCTCGAGGCGGTCGGCTTCCACTCCGAGGAGTTGCGGATCGAGGACTTCGTGGCCGAGGGCTACAACGGCGTCATGTGCGTGGAAGCCGGCGGGCCTCCGGCCGGCACCGGCTGCGGCGGCTACGTCGTCGGCCAGACCGTCAAGCTCCTCAAGGAGCATCACCTCCTCGAGGACACCGACGTCGTCATCTTCGACGTGCTCGGCGACGTGGTCTGCGGCGGCTTCGCCTCGCCGCTCCAGCACGCCGACCAGGCGCTGATCGTCACCGCCAACGACTTCGACTCGATCTTCGCCATGAACCGGATCGTGGCCGCCATCCATTCGAAGTCGAAGAACTACCCCGTGCGCCTGGGCGGCGTCATCGCCAACCGCTCGGCCAAGACCGACGAGATCGACCGCTTCAACGCCGCGGTGGGCCTCGAGCGCATCGCCCACTTCCCCGACCTCGACGTGGTCCGGCGCTCGCGCCTCAAGAAGTCGACCCTGTTCGAGATGGAGCCGACGCCCGAGCTCATCGCGGTCACCGACGAGTACATGCGCCTGGCCGCCCACCTCTGGGCCGGCGGCAAGCCCCTCTCGGCGATGCCGATGAAGGACCGCGACCTCTTCGAATTCCTTGGCTTCGACTAGGGGGAGACGGGCCGATGACCAGCGCATCCTACGCCGAGCGCCGCTCGCAGCTGACCACCTACTTCGACCGCACCGCGGTCGACGCCTGGGCCCGGCTCACCACCGACGCCCCGGTCTCGAAGATCCGCGCCACGGTGCGGGCCGGGCGCGACGCCATGCGGGCCAACCTGCTGTCGTGGCTGCCCGAGGACCTCACCGGCAAGCGCGTGCTGGACGCGGGCTGCGGCACCGGCGCGCTCAGCGTCGAGGCGGCCCGGCGCGGGGCCGAGGTGGTGGCCATCGACGTCTCGCCGACCCTCGTGGGCCTCGCCCGCGAGCGCAGCGCCGAGATCCTGGGCGGCGAGCGCATCGACTTCCGGGTCGGCGACATGCTCGACCCCTGGCTCGGGCGCTTCGACCACGTCGTCGCGATGGACAGCCTGATCCATTACAACGCCGCCGACATCACCCGGGCGCTGGCCGAACTCGGGCTTCGCACCGACGGGTCGGTGGTGTTCACGGTGGCCCCGCGCACGGCGCTGCTCACCCTGATGTGGACGGCCGGGCGGCTGTTCCCGCGCGGCGACCGGGCGCCCGCCATCGTGCCGATCACCGAGGGCGCCCTGCGCAGGCGGATCGCCAAGGAGGCGGTGCTCCAGGGCTTTGCCGTGAAGCGGACCAAGCGGGTCAACAGCGGCTTCTACCTGTCGAACGCCATCGAGCTGGCGCGATGAAGATCGGCGGCCTCACCACGCGGGCGCTGATGCGGCTGGGGCCCGGCATCATGCCGTTCATGCCCTTCGCCGACGCGGCGACGCCGGAGCTGCCGCTGGGTCGGCTCCTGCGGCTGTCGCTGTTCCAGGTCACCGTCGGCATGGCCGCCGTGCTGCTCATCGGCACCCTCAACCGGGTGATGATCGTCGAACTCGCGGTGCCGGCCTGGATCGTGGCCGTGATGCTGTCGCTGCCGCTGGTCTTCGCCCCGCTGCGGGCCCTGGTGGGGTTCCGCTCCGACACCCACCGCTCGGTGCTCGGCTGGCGCCGCGTCCCCTACATCTGGTTCGGCACGCTGCTGCAGTTCGGCGGCCTCGCCATCATGCCCTTCGCCCTCCTGATCCTGTCGGGCGACACCACCGGCCCGGCCTGGCCCGGCCATGTGGCGGCAGCCCTCGCCTTCGTCATGGTGGGTGCGGGCCTCCACACCACCCAGACCGTGGGCCTGGCGCTGGCCACCGACCTCGCCCCGGCCCACGCCCGGCCGCGGGTGGTGGCGCTGCTCTGCGCCATGCTGCTGGTCGGCATGGTGGTGAGTGCGGTCGTCTTCGGCCTGGCGCTCGCCAACTTCTCGCCCCTGAGGCTGATCCAGGTGATCCAGGGCACCGCCGTGGTCACCATCGTGCTCAACGGCATCGCCCTGTGGAAGCAGGAGGCCCGCCAGCCCGGCCGCACCGACCGCTCGGCCCCGCGCCCGTCGTTCTCGGACTCCTGGGCGACCTATGCCGGCAGCGGGCTCGCCCGCCGGCGCCTCGTGGCCACCGGCCTGGGCACCGCCGCCTTCTCGATGCAGGACATCCTGCTCGAACCCTACGGCGGCCAGATCCTGCGCCTGCCGGTGGCCACCACCACCGCTCTGACGGCGATGCTGGCGGCGGGCGGCGGCATCGGCCTCTTCCTCGCCGCGCGCTGGCTCAACCGGGGCGGCGACGCCTTCCGGGTCGCCGCCTCGGGCACGGTGGTGGGGATCCTCGCCTTCTCGGCGGTGGTGTTCGCCGCGCCATTGGGGTCGGCCCAGCTCTTCGCCACCGGCGTCCTGCTGATCGGGTTGGGCGGCGGGCTGTTCGCCCACGGCACGCTGACGGCCTCCATGGCCAAGGCCGGCCCGGAGGACACCGGCCTGGCGCTCGGCGCCTGGGGAGCGGTCCAGGCGAGCGCCGCCGGCGTGGCCATCGCGGCGAGCGGCATCCTGCGCGACGTCGCCTCGCATCTCGCCGAGTCGGGGGCCCTGGGCGAGACCCTGAACGATCCCGCCACCGGCTATCTCGTCGTCTACCACCTCGAGATCGCGCTCCTGTTCGCGACCCTCGTCGCGATCGGCCCGCTGGTGCGGGACACGACCTCGCGCCGGTCCGGCGGGCTCGCCCTGCCGGCCACCATCCACACCCATCCAACACACTGAAGACCGGGGAGGAAGTCCGATGCCAAGAGGTGAGATCACCGGCTACGTCGACGTGGCGCAGGTCGTATTGTACGCATTCTGGATCTTCTTCGCGGGGCTGGTCTTCTACCTGCGCCGGGAAGACCGCCGCGAGGGCTACCCCCTCGAGTCCGAGGCGATGGCCGGCCGGCCCAGCCCCGACCCGATCCTGATCCCCACGCCCAAGTTCTTCCACCTGTCGAACGGCGAGACCAAGAGCGCGCCGCAGACGGGCGGCCCCAACGCCTGGAACTACCGCGGCCACAAGCACGAGATCTGGCCCGGCGCGCCCCTGGAGCCCGACACCGACGGCCTCCACGACGCCATCGGCCCCGGCTCCTACGTCGACCGCGACGATCATCACGACCGCACCTGGGACGGCGAGAAGCGCATCGTCCCGCTGCGGGTGGCCGATCACTTCGTGGTGCACGAGGCCGGCCCCAACCCGATCGGCCGCGACGTTGTCGGCGCCGACCGCAAGGTCGCCGGCACCGTCAGCGACCTCTGGGTCGACCGCGGCGAGTCGATGATCCGCTACTACGAGGTCGAACTCGCCGGGGGCGGACGCCGGGTGCTGATGCCCAGCGCCTTCTGCAAGCTCGGCCTGTTCTCCGGCGTCGTCCAGACCGAGGCGCTCCTCGCGTCGCAGTTCGTCGACATCCCCGGCACCAAGGACGCCGATTCGGTCACCCTCTACGAGGAGGAGCGGATCATGGCCTTCTTCGGCGCGGGCACCCTCTACGCCACCCCCCAGCGCCAGGAGGCCATCCTGTGAGCGACTCCGTCAGCCTTCCCCCCAACGCCTTCGACGCCCCTCCGGGCCTGCCCGCCCCCCTGCCTGCCGGAGAACACGTTCTCTGGCAGGGCCGCCCCCGCGCCGCCGGAATCGCCTTCCGGACGCTCCACGTCGGCCTCGTGGCGGCCTGGTTTTCGGGATTGACCCTCTGGGCCGGCGTGCCGCTGCTGGCCGAGGGCCGGTTCGTCGAGGCGGCCATGGCCGTCGGACCGACCCTGGCCCTGGGAGCCGGCGCCGTCGGCCTGCTCGCCCTGATCGGCTGGCTGACCGCGCGCAGCACCACCTACACGATCACCAACCGGCGCCTCGTCATGCGCTACGGTGTCGCCCTGCCGATGACCCTGAACCTGCCCTTCGCGCTGATCGAGGATGCGGGCTTGCGCCGCTTCCGCGACGGCACCGGGGACCTGCCGATCCTGTTGCGTTCCGGCAACCGTGTCGCTTACCTTCATCTCTGGCCGCACGCACGGCCCTGGCATGTCAGCCGGCCCGAGCCGATGATGCGGTCCGTCCCCGACGCGGGGGAGGTGGCCGGCATCCTGGCCCGCGCCATCGCCGCCACGCTGGAACCACAACGAGAAGAATCGGCAAGCCCGGTGATCGTCGCGCGGCCCCGCAGTGCCCCGCGTCCCCCGCGCCTCGCCGCCGCGAGCTAGGGAGCAGGACGATGTCCGACACGACGGCAAAGTCAGGGACGAAGGGGGGAGGGCCGGTTCCGGGCCTGATCCTGACGGGGGCGGCGGGCCTCCTGGGCTTTGCCATGCTCGCGGTGATGATCGGCCGCGAGGAGCGGATCGGCATCACCGAGATGCCCCCGGCGCAGATGCTCAAGACGGTGGAGATCCGGGCCGACGACCAGACGGACGGATCGATCACCATCCGCGACGACCGCACCGGCGATCTGATCTTCACGGTGGAACCGGGCCAGGACAACTTCATCCGCGCGACGCTGCGCGGCTTCGGGCAGTCCCGCCTGCGCAGCGGGCTCACCCGCGACCAGCCGTTCCGGCTCACGCGCTTCGACGACGGCAGCCTCCAGCTCGAGGACGAGCAGACAGGCCGCAAGGTCAACCTCGGTGCCTTCGGCCCCGCCAACGCCCAGGCCTTCGCCCGGCTGATGCCGGCCCTCGAGGCCGGCGCCGGGGTGGTGCGATGATGGGCTGGGCAAAGACCTGGGGACGCCGGGTCGTCGAGGTGCCCTGCACCGTCGAGATCGAGCAGACGCCCGAGAGCCTCCACGCCCACGTCGTCCTCGACGCCGCCTTCGAGATCGAGCCGGGCGACGAGGTCCAGGTCCACGGTTCGCCGACCTCGGTGCCCTACGGCGAACGCATCGTCGTCCACCGCACGGCCACCGTGACGCGGGCCGGCCCGGTCGAACGGCTCTGGACCAAGCTCGCCGGCAATTTCGAACTCACCGAACTCTACGAAGTCAGCTTTTCCGAGAGGAGGCGCCTGTGAACGTGTCGATCCAGCATCAGGCTCCCAAGGGCCATCAGCCGAAGTACCCCCTCAACGAGGGCACCAAGGCGGCGCAGGAGACGACCTTCCTCAGCCCGCGCTTCTACACCACGGACTTCGTCGAGCTCGACCGCACCGACGTGGAGCCGGTGCGCCGGCAGTGGGACATCCTCATCGCGGAGCTGAAGGCCGACCCGAACAAGCGCCACTTCGTCCGCAACGAGGAGTTCGACATCGACATGTCGGGCCTCGATCCGGACCTGCGCAAGGAGTTCATGGACTTCCTAGTCTCGTCGATCACCGCCGAGTTCTCGGGCTGCGTGCTCTACGCCGAGATGCGCAAGCGCGCCAAGAATCCCGACATCCGCGAATTGTTCGGCCTCATGAGCCGCGACGAGGCGCGCCATGCCGGCTTCATCAACGACGTGCTCAAGGACTTCGGGATCGGCGTCGACCTCGGGTTCCTGACCAAGTCGAAGAAGTACACCTTCTTCCGGCCGAAGTTCATCTTCTATGCCACTTACCTCTCCGAGAAGATCGGCTACGCCCGCTACATCACTATCTTCCGCGAACTCGAGAAGAACCCTGAGAAGCGCTTCCACCCGATCTTCAAGTGGTTCGAGAAGTGGTGCAACGACGAGTTCCGGCACGGCGAGGCCTTCGCCCTGCTCATGCGCGCCAACCCGAAGCTGACGACCGGGCTCAACCGCTACTGGATCAAGTTCTTCCTGCTCGCGGTCTTCGCCACGATGTACGTGCGCGACCATTGCCGCCCGCATTTCCACAAGGCGCTCGGGGTCGATCCGACCGAGTACGACTTCCAGGTGTTCCGCATCACCTCGGAGATCTCCAAGCAGACCTTCCCGCTCACCCTCGACCTCGACAATCCGAAGTTCAAGCAGGCGCTGGATCGGCTCCTGACCTGTTCGAACGGGATCGCGGACGCGAAGGCTCAGGGCGGCCTGATCGGCAAGCTCAAGCACGGGGCCTGGATCGTGGCCTCGGCGGTCAACTTCGCCCGACTCTACGCCCTGCCGACCATCGACAACCCGATGCCGGCCGAGATCCGGCTCGAGCCGGTCTGGTAGCATGGCCGCCTATGCCGTCCCCGCCCTCTACGCGATCGTGGTGTGGTGGTTCTCCACCGGCGTGATCCTGTTCCTCGACCTGCGGCCGCGGCATACCCATGGCTGGAGCATGGCGGCGGGCACCCTGGTGCTCGCCGGCGCGCTCTTCGCGATCGGCACCAGCGCCGGCGACGCCAGCGAGGCGGGGGTCTACACCGCCTTCACCGGCGCGCTGCTGGTCTGGGGCTGGCAGGAGATGAGCTACTACATGGGCTTCATCTCCGGCCCGCGCACCACCGGCTGCGCGCCCGGCACGCGGGGCTTCGCCCGCTTCCGGGCCGCGGCCGCCACCAGCCTGTGGCACGAGGCGGCGATCGTGGCCGGCGCGCTCGCCATCCTCGCCATGACCTGGAACGAGCTCAACCGGTTCGCCCTGTGGACCTACCTGATCCTGTGGGGGATGAACCTCTCGGCCCGCCTCAACATGTTCCTGGGCGTGCGCAACCTCAACGCGGAGTTCCTGCCCGCCCACCTGAGCTACCTGTCGTGCTTCCTCACCAACAAGCCGATGAACCTGCTGTTTCCCGTCTCCGTGAGCCTCGGGACGGCGCTCACGGTGATGCTCGGCATGGCGGCCTTCGACGGTGCGGCTCTCCCTCACGAGGTGGTCGGCCTCACGATCCTCACCACCATGATGGCGCTCGCCACCCTGGAGCATTGGTTCCTGATGCTGCCTCTGCCTGCGGCGGCCCTGTGGAACTGGAGCCTGTCGGGGGCCAAGGGATCGGCGCTCGACGGCGCCGAGGCCGGGCCCGCGGCCTCGGGCGATATCCATTAGGATCGCGCAACCCGGAGGGCGGCAGCGGCGCCGCCCGCCCGGTCACCGCCCCGTGCGCACCCGCGTCCAGGCCCGCGTCACGAAACGTTGCGTGCGGTCGTCCCAGGCCGTGTTGGTGAACAGCCGGGCCATGGTCGCCTCGTCCGGGTAGATGCCGGGATTGGCCAGGATCTCGGGCTTCACGAAGGATTTCGCCGCGAGGTTGCCGCTGGCGTAGGAGACGAAGTTCGCGTTGGCGGCGGCCACCTCGGGTCGCAGCATGTAGTCGAGGAAGGCATAGGCCTCCGCCGGGTGCGGCGCGTCCTTGGGAATGGCGAAGGCGTCGAACCACATCAGGGCGCCTTCCTTGGGGACAAGATAGGCGATCTCGACGCCGTTCTTGGCTTCCTCGGCGCGCTTCCTGGCCTGCATGACGTCGCCGGAGTAGCCGACCGCGAGGCAGATATCGCCGTTGGCCAGCCCGTTGATGTATTCCGAGGAGTGGAATTTCCGCACCGAGCCGCGCACCTTGTAGAGGGCGTCGGTGACCTGGGTGATGTCGTCCCAGCGCTTGCTGTCGGGCTTGAGGCCATAGGCCGGCAGCATGCTCGGGATCAGGTCCTCGGGGGAATCGAGCATCATCACCCCGCAGTCCTTCAGCTTGGCGAGCAGGGCGGGGTTGAGCACGAGGCTCCAGGTGTTGAGCGGCTGGCTCGCCCCGAGGCGCTCGCGCACCGCCGTCACGTTCACGCCGATGCCGGTGGTGCCCCACATGTAGTCGACGGCATGGAGGTTGCCCGGATCGTAGACGGACAGGCGCTGGGCGATCTCCGGCCAGGCGTTCTTGAGGTTGGGGAGCTTGCCCTTGTCGAGGGGCTGGAACACCCCCGCCCTGATCAGCCGCTGCAGGAACGGCCCGGAGGGCACCACCACGTCGTAGCCGGATTTGCCGGCGAGCAGCTTGGTCTCCAGGATCTCGTTGTTGTCGTAGGTGTCGTAGACGACCTTGATGCCGGTCTCCTTGGTGAAGGCCTCCAGCATCACGGGGTCGATGTAGTCCGACCAGTTGTAAATCGTGACGACGCGCTCGGGCGCCTGCGCGGCGGCCGGGCCGGCCCCGCACAGGGCGAGGGCGAACGCCGCGAGCAGGGCCCGGCGCTTCACCGGGCGGCCCGCGCGGCGACGACGACGATCTCGACGAGGTAATGCGCCTCGCACAGCCTGGCCTCGACGGTGGCCCGGGCCGGCGGGTTGCCGCGGTCGACCCAGGCCTCCCAGGCCTCGTTCATCTGCGCGAAGGTGGCGATGTCGGAAAGGTAGACCGTCGCCGAGAGGATGCGACCCTTGTCGCTGCCGGCCAGCGCCAGCAGGCGGTCGATCTGGCCCAGGATCTGGGCGGTCTGTTCGGTGACGCCGGTCCCCTCCGGCTCGGCCGCGGTCTGGCCGGCGAGGAAGACGAGGTCGCCGTGGGTGACCGCCTGGGACATCCGGGGGCCTGATTCGAAACGCGTGATCGCCGTCATCCGTCGGGTCCCGTTCATCGCGGCCCGCCCGTCGCGCGCCGCTCCACGGCAGCGTTTGTGCCGCGCGAAGGGCGCCGGCGTAAAGGGGCGGTTCGTCATGGGCGAATCGCACTGGCAGATCGCAGGCGGCGATCGTATGGCGGTGCGACAAAGTCGAGGGCGACCGCGCAACCGTTCCAGGGGTGCGGCGTTTGCTCTGCACGGAATGGCCAAGTCGCTTCGACCGCGGCTACGAGGATCGCACCATGGGTATCATCGGCACCATCATCATCGGCTTCATCGCCGGTATCATCGCCAAGTTCATCATGCCCGGCCCCAACGAGCCGTCGGGCTTCATCATGACCACCATCCTCGGCATCGTCGGCGCCTTCGTGGCCACCTTCATCGGCCAGGCCGTGGGCTGGTACGGCCCCAACCAGGGTGCTGGCTTCATCGGCGCCATCGTCGGCGCCATCGTGGTGCTGGCCATCTACGGCTTCATCGCCAGCCGCCGCACCACCACCACGTACTGATAACGGCTGAACCATCGCGGCGCGCACCCAGCGCGCCGCCCGACGAAAAAGGGGTGCCTCGCGGCACCCCTTTTTCGTGTCCGGGCCGGACGTCGTGGTCCGGCCCGCTCCATGGTGGTGGGGTCAGGCGGCCTGCCGGGTCACCGACTTGATGGCGCAGTGACCGGTGGCGCCGCGCATGGCGAGGCCCGCGCCGACGATCAGGGCCGCCAGGCTCAACCACTTGTTCGGGCGGGGCTGCGCCGCGGCGGCGGCGATGCCCAGGCCGAGCACGACGGACACGGCCCGCTCGGTGGTGGTGAGGTTGCGCTCGCCGTTGAAGATGTCGGGGATCATGTCGTTGGCCATGGGGTATCTCCGTTTTCGAGGGATCGCGGGGCGAACGCCGCAAGCGCGGCCGCGTTCCGAACGAAGCGATACTCTGCGACCCTACGGGCGCCGTCCGGGTCGATCGCAACTCCCGAGCGTGCCGTCCGGACGGCGTACCGGTCTCGGCCAAAAAAAGTGCGCGGCCCCGACGTTGGTCGAAGCCGCGCAAGGTGGGAGGGGAGGAACCCGGATCGCCATGACCGCGACCGGGAAAGGGAAAGACAGTGAAGGGGGCGGGCTACTCCGCGGCGAGGCCGGGAACCGCCCCGGTGGCACCGGATCGGGCGATGGCCGCGCATTCGCCGTCGGAATAGCCGAGGACGTCGCGCAGGATCTCGGCCGTGTGCTCGCCCAGGAGCGGCGAGCGAGTCACCTCGCACGGGCTCGCCGACAGCTTGATGGGGTTGCCCACCGTCAGATACGGCCCGCGGGTGGGGTGATCCACCTCCACCAGGGTGCCCGAGGCCCGAAGCGCCTCGTCCTCGGCGATCTCCTTCATCGAAAGGATGGGTCCGCACGGGATATGGAGCTCGTTGAGGACCTCCATCGCCTCGAACTTGGTCTTGGACATCGTCCAGGCCTCGATGCGGGTGAAGATCTCGTTGAGGTGCGGCAGCCGTGCCTTGGGCGTGGCGTAGTCCGGATGGGTCTTCCAGGTCGGCTCGCCGATGACGTCGCAGATCTTGGCCCAGACCGGCCCCTGCGTGATGAAATAGAGGTAGGCGTTCGGGTCGGTCTCCCAGCCCTTGCACTTGAGGATGCGCCCGGGCTGGCCGCCGCCGGAGTCGTTGCCGGCCCGCGGCACCGAATCCCCGAACGGGATGCCCTCGCCGAACTGGCTGTATTCGCGCAAGGGACCACGCTCGAGGCGCTGCTGGTCGCGCAGCTTGACCCGGCAGAGGTTGAGGACGCTGTCCTGCATCGCGCAATCGACCCGCTGGCCGAGGCCCGAATGGGTGCGGTGGAACAGGGCGGTGACGATGCCCAGCGCCAGATGCAGCCCGGTGCCGGAATCGCCGATCTGCGCGCCGCTCACCATCGGCAGGCCGGTGCGGAAACCGGTGGTCGAGGCGGCGCCGCCGACGCATTGGGCGACGTTCTCGTAGACCTTGCAGTCCTCGTAGGCCCCCGGCCCGAACCCCTTCACCGAGGCGAGGATCATGCGCGGGTTGGCCGCCTGGATCGCCTCCCAGGTCAGCCCCATGCGGTCGAGGGCGCCGGGCGCGAAATTCTCGACGAGGACGTCGCATTCCTTCACGAGGCGCCACATCACCTCGATGCCGGTGGGCGTCTTGGTGTCGAGGGTGATCGAGCGCTTGTTGTGGTTGAGCATCGTGAAATACAGGCTGTCCACATCGGGGATGTCCTGCAGCTGCTCTCGGGTCGCATCGCCGATGCCCGGCCGCTCGACCTTGATGACGTCCGCGCCGAACCAGGCCAGAAGCTGGGTGCAGGTCGGGCCGGATTGCACATGCGTGAAGTCGAGGATCTTCACGCCGTCGAGAGCCTTGCTCATGGGACGCTCCCAGATGGATAGCGATCGGCGCAGGACGGGGAACGGCCCCGAAGGCCGACCCCAGCCGGTTTCCTCATCCTGAGGCGCCGGAGCGAAGCGGAGGCCTCGAAGGAGCCCGCCCGTTCGCGCGGTGATGTCCGGAGGTCTCCCTCGAGGCCCGCCGGGGCGGACACCTCAGGATGAGGACGCGGGGGGGTCGGATGCCACGGGACATCCGACCCCTTCGTGCCCCTACTTCTTCTTCACCACGCTCTGCGGGTTGAGGCTGCCGATGTTGCCGCTCTCGGTGCCGGCCTGGGGGTCGATTACCGCGTTGATGAGGGTCGGCTTGCCGGAATCCATCGCCGTGTTCACGGCCCGGAGCAGCTCGTCGGGCGTGGTGACGTTGACGCCGACGCCGCCGAAGGCTTCCATCATCTTGTCGTAGCGGGAGTCCTTGACGAACACCGTCGTGGCCGGATCGCGACCGGTCGGGTCGGTGTCGGTGCCGCGGTAGATGCCGTTGTTGTTGAACACCACGATGCAGACCGGCAGGTCGTAGCGGCAGATGGTCTCCACCTCCATGCCGGAGAAGCCGAAGGCCGAGTCGCCCTCCACCGCCAGCACCGGCTTGCCGGTCTCCACGGCCGCGGCGACGGCAAAGCCCATGCCGATGCCCATGATGCCCCAGGTGCCGACGTCGAGGCGCTTGCGCGGCTGGTACATGTCGATGATGCCGCGGGCGAGATCGAGGGTGTTGGCGCCCTCGTTCACGAGGATCGCGTCCGGCCGCTCCTTGATGACGGTGCGCAGGGCCCCGAGCGCGCCGTGGAAGTCCATGGGCGCCGCGTTCTTGCGCAGCTTGCCCGCCATCTTGGAGAGGTTCTCCTCCTTCTTGGCGGTGATCGCATCGGTCCAGGCCGCGGGCGGTGCCGCCCAGTCCTTGCCCATGCCCTTGAGGAGGGCCTCGACGCAGGACTCGATGTCGCCGACGACCGGGGCGACGATCTCGACGTTCGAGTCCATCTCCTTGGGCTCGATGTCGATCTGAATGAACTTCTTCGAGCCGGGCGCACCCCAGGTCTTGCCCTTGCCGTGCGACAGAAGCCAGTTGAGGCGGGCGCCGATCAGCAGGACCACGTCGGCGTCCTTGAGGACGAGGGAGCGGGCGGCGCCGGCCGACTGGGCATGGGTGTCGGGCAACAGGCCCTTGGCCATGCTCATGGGCACGTAGGGGATGCCGCTGGTCTCGACCAGCGTGCGGATCGCCTCGTCGGCCTGGGCGTAGGCGGCGCCCTTGCCGAGCACGATCAGCGGCCGCTTGGCGCCCTTGAGCACGTCGAGGGCGCGGGCGATGGCGGAGGGGGCGGGCAGCTGCGCCGGCGCCGCGTCGATCACCTTGACCAGCGACTTCGCGCCGGCCTCGGCCTCCATCACCTGGCTGAACAGCTTGGCCGGCAGGTCGAGGTAGACGCCGCCCGGACGGCCCGAGACGGCGGCGCGGATGGCCCGCGCCACGGCGATGCCGATGTCGGCGGCATGCAGCACGCGGAAGGCGGCCTTGCACAGGGGTTTGGCGATGGCGAGCTGGTCCATCTCCTCGTAGTCGCCCTGCTGCAGGTCGACGATCTCGCGCTCGGAGGAGCCCGAGATCAGGATCATCGGGAAGCAGTTGGTGGTGGCGTTCGCCAGAGCGGTGAGGCCGTTGAGGAAGCCCGGCGCCGAGACGGTCAGGCAGATGCCCGGCTTCTTGGTGAGGTAGCCGGCGATGGCCGCGGCATTGCCGGCGTGCTGCTCGTGGCGAAAGGAGATGACGCGCATGCCGGCGGCCTGCGCGAGGCGGCCGAGGTCGGTGATCGGGATGCCGGGCACGCCGTAGATGGTGGTGATGTCGTTGAGCTTGAGCGCGTCGATGACGAGGTGGAAGCCATCGGTCAGCTCGGGCTCCGGCGTCATGACGGGGCCGTTGGCGGGGGTCGTCGGGTTGTCGGGCGACGTGCTCGTGGTGACGTCGGACGCGGAAAGACCGTTGTCGGTGACCGTGCTTCTATCCATGATCGTTCCCTCCGGGTCGTGGCGCATCGTTTGAGTGCGGCGCCGTTTCTTGATCGTGTCCGACGGCGTGACGTCCCGCATCGGTCGGGCACTGGTGGGGCCTGCGCTGAAGGCGCGGGACCGCTTCGATCCTGCAACGAGGACGGGTGGCCCGACTCGTGTGCGCTTTTCGATTTGCCAGTTTCAGAATGGTGGCATACCAAATACCAGGTGTCAAACCTGCGTCGGTTGGCCTCAAGCGGCGGGTTTCGGGAAAACGGGGGAGGCGGCCCGATGACGGCCTGGCGGGACCGGCGATGCAGATCCGGGCGACGATGGCGGTGCCGCTGTGTTCGCCATGCGAGGACATCGAGCGATGAGCTGGGTATCGGCCGGGCGATCACCGGTCGGTTTTCTTGTGTTTTAAGACCGAATTTGGCATGCGTGGCACCAAACGCGTTCCGTGCCGAGCGTCGTGTAGCTTCGTATCTGGTGAAAAAATGACGACGTCGGACACCTTTCGAGTCAAGTCCATCGCTGCGACTTCGAGCCTGCGCGCCCTCGCCTATGCTTCCCTGAAGGAAGCGATCACGAACATGAATATTTACGGACAGCGCGAGGAGGTCCGCCTCGACGAGCGAAAGCTGTCCCTGGACCTCGGCGTGAGCCGCACGCCGGTGCGCGAGGCGCTCACGGTGCTCGAACAGGAAGGGTTCGTGCGGTTCGAGGCGCGCCGCGGCGTGTTCGTCATCAAGAAGACCAAGCGGGAGATCGTGAGCATGATCCAGGCCTGGTCGGCCCTGGAGAGCATGGCGGCGCGACTGGCCTGCGAGCGGGCTTCCGACGAGAAGCTGCGCAGCCTGCGCCACCAGTTTCCCGAGTTCTTCGAGGGCCAGCCGTCGGACCACCTCTACGAGTACTCGGAGGCCAACATGCGCTTCCACCAGACGATCATCGCGCTCGGCCAATGCGAGGTGATCGAGGACATCACCAGCAACCTGCTGATGCACGTCCGCGGCATCCGCAACACCGCCCTGCGCCAGGGCGACCGGGCGGCCGACTCCATCAAGGAGCACGTCAAGATCATCGACGCCCTCGAGGCCCGGGACGCCGACCTCGCCGAGCGCCTGGTGCGCGAACACGGCCTCGGCCTGGCGCGTCACGTCGAACAATACGGCGACTATCTCGCCTGATCGGCGCCCTCTCCGACGGTCCTTGGGAGCCTCACGATCCCGGGAGGCGCGTCGTCCCTGCCCCCGGGAGGCCGGGACGACGCGCCATCGTGCGGGCGCCGCACCGGACCGTCGCGGTCAGCCCCTCGTCGTCTGTCGTCCGTCCCTCACGCGGCCTGCGCGATCGGGGCGGGGGAGGGGGCGTCCATCGCACGCAGGTAGACGTCGAGCAGGGTCTCGTGCTCGTCGCGCTCGTCCTGGTCGAGCTTGCGCAGCTTGAGGATCTCCTTGAGGATCTTGACGTCGAGGCCTTCGCCCTTGGCCTCGGCGAACACCTCCTTCTTGCCCTCCATCAGCCCCTTGATCTCCTCGTCGAGTTGCTCGATGCGCTCGATGATCGACCGAATGCGATCGCCCGCGATCCCTACCGTGTCGGACATGGTGACTCCCTGATGCCTGAGGAGCGGCAACCTCGATCAATCGGGTAAGCGGGAGGTTAAGGATGGCCGGCCGCCGTCACGAGGGCGCGCAGGTCGGCGACGAGGTGGTCGATCCGGGCCGGGTCGGCGTCCCAGGAGAACATGAACCGGGCCGCCCCGCCGATGAAGGTGTAGAAGCGCCAGCCCTTGTCGCGCAGGGCCTCGGCGACGGCATCGGGCAAGGCGAGGAAGACGGCGTTGGCCTCGACGGGAAACAAGGGTGCGAGGCCGGGCAGGCCCGCCAATCCCTGCGCGAAACGGCGGGCGCAGGCGTTGGCGTGGGCGGCGTTGCGCAGCCAGGTGCCGCCCTGCAGGAGCCCGACCCAGGGGGCGGAGAGGTACCGCATCTTCGAGGCGAGTTGGCCGGCCTGCTTGCAGCGATAGCCGAAATCCTCCGCCTGCGCGGGATCGAAGAACAGGATCGCCTCGCCGGCGGGCAGGCCGTTCTTGGTGCCCCCGAAGCACAGGACGTCGACGCCGGCCTTCCAGGTGATGTCGGCCGGTGCGCACCCCAGGCTGGCGCAGGCGTTGGAGAAGCGCGCCCCGTCCATGTGCAGGCTCAAGGACAGCTCCCGGCACACGGCGGCGATCGCCGCGATTTCTGCGGGCGTATAGACCTGCCCCGTCTCGGTGGGCTGGGTGATGGTGACGACGCGGGGTTTGGGGAAGTGGATGTCCTGGCGCCGCGTCGCCAGCGTCCGGATCGCGGCCGGCGTCAGCTTGCCGTCGACGCACGGGGCGGTGAGCAGCTTCGAGCCGTTGGAGAAGAACTCCGGCGCACCGCACTCGTCGGTCTCGACATGGGCGGAATCGGCACAGATCACGCTGTGATAGGACTGGCAGAGCGACGCCAGGGCCAGCGAGTTCGCGGCGGTGCCGTTGAAGGCGAGGAACATCTCGCATTCCGTCTCGAACAGCGCCCGGAAGGCGCTGGCGGCCCGCGCCGTCCAATCGTCGTCGCCGTAGGCCGGGGCGTAGCCGGCATTGGCCTCGGCCATCGCGGCCCAGGCCTCGGGGCAGACGCCGGAATAATTGTCGCTGGCGAATTGCTGCGGGGCGTCGGTCATCGCGGGGTCCGTCAAGCGAGGGTGGTGCCGGCGAGGTAGTGCAACGGCCGCGTCTCGCACAGCGCGGGCCGGACCTCATACAAAATCCGTTCGATTGCTTCGCAATGCGGATTTTGGCTTCGCTCACGCGCCCGGCGTCGTCCAGTCGAAGGAGCGCTCCACCGCCTTGGTCCAGCCGCTGACGAGCGTCGTGCGCAGGCTCTCGTCCATGGACGGGTGCCAGCGGCGGTCGACGCCCCAGTTGGCGACGAGGTCGTCGGTGCCGTTCCAGTAGCCGGTGGCGAGGCCGGCGGCGTAGGCCGCGCCCAATGCCGTGGTCTCCACGACCTTGGGGCGCACCACCGGCAGGTTCAGGATGTCGGCCTGGAACTGCATGAGGAGGTCGTTCCTCACCATGCCGCCGTCGGTGCGCAACTCGCTGATGCCGATCCCGGAATCCTGCGCCATCGCCTCCAGCACCTCGCGGGTCTGGTAGGCGGTCGCCTCCAGCGCGGCGCGGGCGATGTGGCCCTTGTTGGCGTAGCGCGTGAGCCCGGCGATGACGCCGCGCGCGCTCTCGCGCCAATGCGGCGCGTAGAGGCCGGAGAAGGCGGGTACGATGTAGACGTCGCCGTTGTCGGCGACGGTGCGGGCCAGGGGCTCGATCTCGTCGCTGTGGCCGATGATCCCGAGGTTGTCGCGCAGCCATTGCACCAGGGCGCCGGCGATGGCGATGGAGCCCTCCAGGGCATAGACCGCGGGCCGGTCGCCGAGCCTGTACCCCACCGTGGTGACGAGGCCGCAGGTGGAAGCCACCGGCTGGGCCCCGGTGTTCATGAGCACGAAGCAGCCGGTGCCGTAGGTGTTCTTGGCGTCGCCCGCGGCAAAGCAGGTCTGCCCGAACAAGGCCGCCTGCTGGTCGCCGAGGATGCCGGCGATGGGGACGCCGGTAAAGGGCGTGCGGGTCTCGCCGTAGACCGCGCTGGAGGAGACGATGGCCGGCAGCATCGCGCGCGGAACGTCGAATGCGGCGAGCATGCCGGGGTCCCAGTCGAGGGTGTCCAGCGCCATCAGTTGCGTGCGGCTGGCGTTGGTGACGTCGGTGAGGTGAAGGCCGCCCTCGGCTCCGCCGGTGAGGTTCCAGACCAGCCAGGTGTCGATGGTGCCGAACAGGACGTCCCCCGCCTGCGCCCGCTCCCGCGTGCCCGGCACCGCATCCAGCAGCCAGGCGAGCTTCAGGCCCGAAAAGTAGCTCGCCAGGGGCAGGCCGGTGACGGCGCGGAAGCGGTCTTTCCCGCCGGCTTGCGCGAAGCGGGCGACGAGGCCGTCGACGCGGGTGTCCTGCCAGACCAGGGCGTTGTGGAGCAGCCGGCCGGTGCGGCGGTCCCAGACCAGCGTGGTCTCGCGCTGGTTGGTGATGCCGAGGGAAAGGAGGTCGGTGGGCGCGATCCCGGCCGCCTCCAGGGCCTCGCGCATGACGATCCGGGTGTTGCGCCAGATCTCCAGGGGGTCGTGCTCGACGTGGCCGGGCTTAGGGTAGATCTGCTCGTGCTCGCGCTGGGCCGAGCCGACGATGTCACCGCGCCGGTCGAACACGATGAAGCGCGTACTGGTGGTGCCCTGGTCGATGGCGCCGACGTAACTGCCCATGATCGTCCCTCCTCATGGCCGTCTCTCCCGCCCCGACGCGTCTTCGAGGGCCCGGTCCTGGCCGGTACTGCGATCGGACGTCACGCCGCCGCCGCGCGCCCCTTCAGGTAGGCGGCGAGCCGGGCCTGTCCCTCGGGCGGGATCCGCAGGCCGAGCTTCGAGCGGCGCCACAGGATGTCGTCGGCCGAGCGGGCCCATTCGTGGGTGGTCAGGTAGTCGACCTCAGCCGCCGTGAGATCGTCGCCGAACCGCTCGCCGAGGTCGGCGAGAGAGTGGGCCGCGCCGAGCAGGCGGTCCACCCGAGTGCCGTAGGCGCGGGCGAGGCGCCGCGCCAGGGCCGGCGGCAGGAACGGCTTTCCCAGCCGCAGATCGGCGAGGAAGCGCTCGAAATCGCCGTGGGGCATGTCGCCGCCGGGCAGGGTGCTCCTCGCCGTCCAGGCCGGGGTGAGATGGGGGGCGTAGGGCGCCAGCTTCTCCATGGCGTGTTCGGCCAGACGCCGATAGGTGGTGATCTTGCCGCCGAACACCGAGAGCACCGGCAGCCGCCCGTCGCGGTCCGACAGGTCGAGGACGTAGTCGCGGGTCACCGCGGAGGCGTTCTTTGCGGCATCGTCGAACAGCGGGCGCACGCCGGAAAAGCTCCAGACCACGTCGTCGGGGCCGATGCGCCGCGCGAACGAACGGTTGATGCAGTCGCACAGGTAACGGGTCTCGTCGGGCGAGATCGCCACCGGGCCGGGCTCGCCGGCATGGGGCACGTCGGTGGTGCCGACGAGCGTGAAGTCGCGCTCGTAGGGGATCGCGAACACGATGCGCCGGTCGGGCTGCTGCAGGATGTAGGCGTGCTCGCCCTCGTACATCTTCGGCACCACGATGTGGCTGCCCTTGACGAGCCGCACCGCCGCGCGGCTGGCGATGCCGAGGGTGCTCCCCAGCGTCTGGCCGACCCAGGGGCCGGCGGCATTGACGACGATCCTCACGTGTACGGTCTCGATGCGGCCGGTGGCGATGTCGCGCAGGTGCGCGATCCAAGTCCCGTCGTCGCGCCTGGCCGCATCCACCGCCGTGCGCGTGCGGATGTCGGCGCCGCGCTCGCGCGCATCCATGGCGTTGAGCACCACGAGGCGGCTGTCCTCGACCCAGCAGTCGGAATAGGCGAACCCCCGGGTCAGGCGCGGCTGCAGCGGCGCCCCGTGGGCGCCGGCGCGCAGCCGCACCGAGGCCGAGCCGGGGAGGGTGCGCAGCCGGGCGAGGTGGTCGTAGAGAAACAACCCCAGCCGCAGCATCCAGGCCGGGCGCAGGCCCTCGTTGTGGGGCAGGACGAAGCGCAAGGGCCAGATGACGTGCGGAGCCTGGGCGAGCAGGCGCTCACGCTCGGCCAGGGCCTCGCGCACCAGGCGGAACTCGTAGTACTCGAGATAGCGAAGGCCGCCGTGGATCAGCTTGGTCGAGGACGACGAGGTGAATTCGGCGAGGTCACCGCGCTCGCACAGGAGCACCGTGAGGCCGCGCCCGGCCGCGTCCCGCGCGATCCCGGTGCCATTGATGCCGCCGCCGATGACGAGCATGTCGTAGGTCTTCGGCTGCACCCGTTCCCCTCCCGTGGCGCTCGGCGTCGCCCCGTCAGACTTTCACAGGTGGTCGTCCGGCGCGAGGCGAAACGCGTCCTCTGCGCAAAGGGCCTCAGGCGCGCGCCAACGGCGAGTCGTCGTAGCGGGCCAGGAGATCGGCCGCGTCGCGGTAGACCGCGATGCATCCGGCCGCGATCAGGTCGGCCTCTGCCCATCCGCCGCAGGTCAGGCCGACGACGCGCAGGCCCGCCTTGCCGGCCGCCTCGGCATCGTAGGGCGTGTCGCCGACCACCAGCGCCTTCTCCGGAGAGAGATCGCCGAGGCGGTCGAGGGCGGCGACGAAGATGTCGGGATGGGGCTTGCTCCGCTCGGCATCGTCCGAGGAGGTCTCCTCGTCGACGAGGTCGGCGATGTCCGCCAGTCTCTTGTAGCCTGCGAGCTCGTCGCCCTTGGCCGAGGAGGCCAGCGCGATCCGGGTGCCGTCGACGATCAGCCGCTGCATCAGCGCGCGGACCTGCGGGAAGGGACGGATCGTCGCCAGGTAGCGTCCATGCAGGATGCCGCCGCGATGCGCCTGGAGGGCCTCGCCGCGTTCCGCGATCTCGCTGTCCGAGAGGAACACCGGCAGGAGCTGGTCGCCACCCTTGCCGATCTGGGCGCGCAGGTCGGCGAGCGGGATGTCGTGGCCGAAGTCGGCGAAGGCGTCCTGCCAGGCGCGGGCGTGCTGGTCGTTCGAATCGATGAGCGTGCCGTCGACGTCGAAGATCACGGTCTCGGGCATGGGGGACGGCTCCTGAAGGGGCCGCCCATCACCGGGCGGCCCCATCGGAGAAAGCATCGGGCGCGGGCCCCTGTTCCGCGACGGGCGCGCGCGGACCGGTGCCGATCAATCCTGCAGCATGCGCTTCAGGAGTTCGACCTCCTCGGACAGGACCGTGTCCTCGCCGATCAGCTTGTCGATCTTGCGCACAGCATGCAGCACGGTGGTGTGGTCGCGTCCCCCGAAGCGGCGCCCGATCTCGGGCAGGGAGCGCAGGGTCAGCACCTTCGAGAGATACATCGCGATCTGGCGCGGCTTGACCACGGCGGCGGTGCGCCTCTCGGACAGGATGTCGGAGCGCGAGACGTTGTAGCGCGAGGCCACCAGCTTCTGGATGTCCTCGATCTTGATGCGCTTGGGCTCGCGGTTCTTGACGAGGTCGCGGATCGCGGTCTCGGCCGTCTCCATGGTCACGGCGGTGCCGGTGAGGGTCGCGTGCGCCAGGAGGCGGTTGACGGCGCCCTCGAGGTCGCGGCCGTTGGCGGTGATCGCCCGGGCGACGTAGCTCGCCACCGTCGGCGAGACCTCGAAGCCGGGATGGGTGACCCGCACCGCCGCCAGGCGGGCGGACAGGATCGAGGTGCGCAGCGTCTCGTCGAGGGTGCCGATCTCGACCACGAGACCGCCGCCCAGGCGCGAACGCACGCGCTCGTCGAGGGCTTCGAGCTCGGTCGGAGGCCGGTCTGACGCCACCACGATCTGGCGGCCGGCGTCGATCAGGGCGTTGATGGTGTGGCCGAACTCGGCCTGGATCGACTTGCCCTGGATGAACTGGACGTCGTCGAGGATGAGCAGGTCGATGGCGCGCAGGCGCTCCTTGAAGGCCAGCGCGTTCTGGGTCTTCAGGGCGTTGACGAAGCCGTACATGAAGCGGTCGGCGGTGAGGTAGATCACGCGCTTGCCGGATTCGCGGGTGGCGTGGCCGATGGCGTGCAGGAGGTGGGTCTTGCCCAGCCCGACCCCGGCGTGGAGGTAGAGCGGGTTGTAGAGGGCAGGGCCGCCGTCGTGGCGGGCGACGCGCTCGGCGGCCGCATGGGCCAGGGCGTTGGAGCGGCCGACGACGAAGCTCGTGAAGGTGAGGCGGTTGTCGAGCGGGGCACCGCTGAGGTCGCCGGCCTCGGGCCGGGCGGAGGCGGGCGCCTCGGTCTCGGGCACCGGCGAGGCGGCCTCGCCCTGGTGGAGGAAGGCCACGGACGCCGGTGAGGCCTGGAGCCGGGCCAGCGGGCTCGCCGGGGCGTTCACCTTCTGGGCGGCGGGCGCGACGCGGACGGGGGCGGCGGCGCCGCGCACCCCGACCTCGATGCGGGTGACCGCCTCGACTTCGCTGCGGAAGGTGTTGAGCACGCGGTCGAGGTAATGCGATTCGATCCAGCTCTTGAGGAAGCGGGTCGGGACGGTGAGACGGGCCGTGCCGGCGACCACCGCATCGAGTTCGAGGCGGGCGAACCAGCTCGCGAACACGTCCTCGCCGAGTTCCGCCCTCAGGCGGCGCTTGACGCGCGCCCAGGCGGCCGTGGCATCGGCGGCACTGGTCGCGTTCCTGCCGATCTCGCCGTCATCCGCCGCGCTGCCCTCGACCTGCATCATCGCTCTCCTCGCGCAGGGGACGGAGGACCGCCGCCGACGCGTACGCACACTAGACCGTCACACGGGTCCCGCAGCAATTCGCGGAACTCAGATCGTCGCCCGCGAGTCAACCCCGGATCGCGAGCTTTTGTCGATATGAGATGGCTATCAACAATTAGCTACGGTTCTCCTAACAAACCGAGCCGGCCGCACCGCATCGCGAGTCATCGAAGGGGAGTTGCGCGGCTCGCCGGAGTCGAGCGGAAGAGAAGATCTTGCGGTCGATTCGACAAGGTCTCAACAAAGCGTGAATTTTATCGCTCCAGGCGAGAGATCATTAATCTACACAGCCCCCCAAGACTCCGCAACGCCAAGGATTCGACTCCAGGGTTAACGCCCGCCGGTCCGTTCGCATGTCCCTCGCCGCCGGTCGGGGGTGCCGAAACGAAAGAAGCCCGGCCAGATGGCCGGGCTTCTTTCAGGACCGCTCCGAGGAGGGTGGTGTCAGGCGGCGAGCGCCTTGACCCGCGCGGCGAGCCGCGACACCTTCCGGGAGGCGTTGTTCTTGTGAACGATGCCGTGCTGGGCAGCGCGCATGATCTCGGGCTCGGCCTCGCGCAGCGCGGTGAGGGCGATGGACGGGTCGCCAGCGGCGATGGCTTCCTCGACCTTGCGGACGAAGGTGCGCATGCGGCTGCGGCGCGAGCGGTTCACGGCGGTCCGCTTCGCGATCTTGCGGGTCATCTTCTTGGCCGACACGGTGTTGGCCATGGTGGCATCCTCGTTCAGAATGAGGCGATGCCGACGAGCCCGTGGGCCTGAAGTGTCGGTCGTCGCGAAGGTTGTTCGGGCAATGGCGAAGCCGACGGGCCACGCGTTGCGCGGCATGTCGGCGAAGCGCGCTCTATAGACAGGAGCCGGCGCGCCGTCAACGCGAGGATCGGCCCCGTCGCACCGCCGGCCGTGTCAGTCGCCCCCGCCGCAGCCTCCGCAACCACCGCCGCCGTTGCCACCGCTGCCGCATCCGCCGCCGGTGCCGTTCCCGGCGGACGTGGTCCGGACGAGGTCGCGGTAACCGGCGTGGGCGGTGCCGGCGAGGACCGCAGTGCCGGCCAGGGCGACGGCGAGGCTCAGTTCGGCGGCGATCGGCGCCCGGGCCGCGCGGGCATGGCACCGGCCGAGGTCCGCCAAGGCCGCGTCGCCTGCCCGCGTTCGCCGGGGCGGACGCAGGAAGTGAAATACGCCGAGCGCGGCCGTGGCCACGACCAGGACGACGAGGAACGCCACCGGCTTGCCACGCGACAGGCCGATGGCGACCGTGGTGAGGCCGAAGGCGAGGAGCCCGCCGAACAGGACGAGGGTCGCCCAGCGCAGGCGCCCCGCAGCGGCATCGTCGACCACGAAGCCGCGCCCGGCGAGCCGGAACCGGAGCGGACCCAGGCGCTCCTTCACCGCGGCGATCAACTCCTGTCGCGTGTAGGCCTGCCGCCCCCCGCCGGCGGACGCGATCGCGGCCAAGGGAGCGAAGGCAGTGGGAAGGGCGTGGGCCACGCCCGCCGTCGCGATCCGCTTGGGCCGGGTCTCGGTGAGGACGCCGCCCGCCGCGAGGATCGCCACGGCGAAGGCATCGGCGACGCGGGGGGCGCCGCCGGCGAGATAGGCGATCGCCATCGCGTCGAGGTCGCGGACGGGGCCGGGGACGCCCGCACCCTTCAGGACCGCATGCAGTACCCGGTGGGCTGCGACCACGCACAGGGTGGCGCCGAGGTAGAGAACGAGGAACGGTCCGCCGGTCGGGTCGAAGGAGCCGAGCCCGGCCACGTTCATAGGGGCAGCCCTCCGCCCACCGGCTCTCCGCCCGGGCGCAGGAACGACGGCCGGCCCCAAAGCGGCAGGCGCGGGCGCGGCAGGACGAGGTGCCGGCGCATGTCGACGCAGCGGTAGCGCGGGGCGGGCCCGAACCGTTGGGCCGTGCCGGGCCAGAACAGCGGGTCGGGTGGGCCGAAGCGCGCCTCGTAGCGCACGAGGGTCTGGGCGTATTGCTCGCGGTAGCGGGCCTGTTCGGCCGGGCCGCCCTCGGTGGGATCGTGGTGGAGCGGGCGTTGCAGGACCTCGCCACACCAGGCGTCCCAATAGTCCCGCGAATAGGTCAGGTGCAGGTGCCAAACCTCGTCCACCTCCTCGCTCGGGGTGACGGGCAGGGCGCCGGTGACGGCCAGAAAGCAGAAGCGCCGGTATTCGCCGATGGCGACGCGCGCGGTCGCGAGGGGCCAGCCCCGGTCCCGGGCGAGGCGCCCGGTGAAGGTCAGGCGGTGCTCGGGCCGCTCGAAGTCGTGCGCCGCGATGCGGATCCAGAGATCCACGTCCGAGGGATCCCAGCCCGTGCCTGTCCGATCCGACATCACGTCCCCCTTCAGAACGAAACGGCGCCGCGAAAGCCATCGGCCGGCCCGGCAGCGGGCCCGTCGCGCCAGAAATGGTCTGGCACGCGACGATGGTCCCGACCAGATCGCTCCGGCGCGATCAATCAGACCGCTACCTTGACGCACGTGCGACCTTCGACAGAGTCTCGAAGTGCGAGACAGGAGACCAGCGCATGCGGATGATCTTCGTAAACCTGCCGGTGAAGGACCTTCCAGCCTCCAAGACCTTTTTCTCGGCCCTCGGCTTCGCCTTCAACCCCGACTTCACCGACGACACCGCCGCCTGCATGGTGGTGTCCGACACCATATTCGTGATGCTGCTCACCGAAGCCCGCTTCCGGGACTTCATCACCGGCGAGATCTGCGACGCCACCAAGGCCAACGAGGTGCTCACCTGCCTCTCGGCGGACTCGCGCGAGGCGGTGGACGACATGCTGGCCAAGGCCCTCGCGGCCGGCGCGAAGCCGTGGAAGCCCAACATGGACTACGGCTTCATGTACGGCTGCAGCTTCCAGGACCTCGACGGCCATGTCTGGGAGCTGATGCACATGGCTCGGCCGAACGACGACGCCGTCCCCGACGCCTGACGGCCCTCAGCCCGGCGGCACGGTGGTATCGGCCGAGCGCGACAGCAGCGTCGAGGCGAGGCTCGCCGGGGCGAAGGTCGCCACGAGATGAATCGCGATGATGGGTGCGAACACCAGCGACATCATCACGAGCATGATGACGGCCACGTTGGCGTCGCGCGACCTGGTGCGCGACTTGGCGGAAGAACCCGCGCGCGAGGCACGGGAGAATGCAGGGAACAGGGTCATGGGCTCACCTCGTTCGACCGGCCGCCGGAGGCCGGTCGCGGGCGAGCCCGATCAAGCGATCAGGCGGGCAGCACGCGGTCGGCCGAAGGCGGCGCGGTCCATCGACTACTGTCGCTGGGCATTGGGTTCAGTCGTTCCTATGGGGCCACCGGACCGGATCGTATCGAGGCCGACGGCGGCCCTCGAATGATGCGGTGCGAGGGGTTAGTCAAGGCTTAACGCGCCGGGTCTCGCCGAGTTCGTTTCCGGCGTCGTCGGCCCTTCGAGGCGGGCGGGGAAGCGCGCCACCAGGCGCCGCGCGACCTCGTCCTTGTCGAGGGTGGGCCAGGTCTCCAGCGCGCCGTCGGGCGAGAGGAGGTGGACGGTGTTGTGCGAGCCACCCATCACGCCGCCTTCGGCCGAGACGTCGTTGGCCACGAGGAGGTCGCAGCCCTTGCGGTTGAGCTTGGCCCGGGCGTGGTCGAGGACCGTGTCGGTCTCGGCGGCGAAGCCGACCACGAGGGCCGGGCGCCCCTCGGTGCGCCGCGCGATCGTGGCGAGGATGTCGGGGTTCTCGACGAGGCCGAGGGGAGCGACCGCGCCGCCGTCCTTCTTGATCTTGCCCGGACGCCATTCGGCCGGACGCCAGTCGCCGACGGCGGCGGCGAAGACCGCCACGTCGGCGGGCAGGGCCGCCTCGACGGCCGCCAGCATCTGTCGGGCGGTCTCGACGCGCACCACCGCGACCCCGGCGGGATCGGGGATACCCACCGGTCCGGACACCAGGGTGACCCGGGCACCGGCGGCGGCGGCGGCGGCGGCGATGGCGTGGCCCTGCCGGCCCGAGGAGCGGTTGGCGAGATAGCGGACCGGATCGATCGGCTCGTGGGTGGGGCCGGAGGTGACGAGGACATGCCTGCCGGCGAGCGGCCCGCCGCCGGTCATGCCGGCGTTCTCGTCCGTGTTCCTGTCGGTGTTCCTGCCGGCGAGGAAGCCGAACCCGCCCTCTGGCCGGGCCGGCGCCAGCAGGGCTTCCACCGCGTCGGCGATCTCGTGCGGCTCCGCCAGCCGGCCCGGGCCGAACTCGGCCTCGGCCATGGCGCCGTCGTTGGGCCCGACCACATGGACGCCGTCGGCGATCAGGGTGGCGAGGTTGCGCCGGGTCGCCGGGTGCTGCCACATCCGCACGTTCATGGCCGGCGCGATCAGGATCGGCAGGGTGGTGGCGAGCAGGACCGTGGTGGCGAGGTCCGAGGCGTGGCCGTTCGCCATGCGCGCCATCAGGTTGGCGGTGGCCGGGGCCACGACGACGGCGTCGGCGTCGCGGGCGAGTCGGATGTGGCCGATCTCGGCCTCGTCGGCCCGGTCGAACAGGTCGGTATGGGCGCGCTCCCCCGCCAGCGCCGCGGCGGCGAGCGGCGTCACGAACTCCTGGGCCCCGGCAGTGAGCAGCGGGCGCACCATCGCGCCGCGCTCGCGCAGCCGCCGGATCAGGTCGAGGGCCTTGTAGGCCGCGATGCCGCCCCCGACGACGAGGACGATGCGGCGGTTCCGGAGGGGGAGTGACGTGGCGCGACCGGTCGACATTCCCCGACCAATCACCGTCCCGTCGGTGCGGTCAAGAGCGCCATCGGCGGCCGGGGACGGCCCGGATCGCGGGTTCGCGACGCGTTGACCCACGCCTGGCCCCTCCCTAGGGTGCCGCGCTTCCCCCCCCCCGTCGAACCGCGCGTTTCCCATCATGCCGTCGCCGCTTTCCCTCGACCCCGCCCTCATCGAGGCCGCCGCCACGGCCACCGCCTGGCCCTTCGAGGAGGCGAGGAAGCTGGTGGCCCGAATCGAGCGCAAGCCGAAGGCCGAGGTCCTGTTCGAGACCGGCTACGGCCCCTCGGGGCTGCCGCACATCGGCACCTTCGGCGAAGTGGCGCGGACCTCGATGGTGCGCCACGCCTTCCGGGTGCTGACCAACGACAGCGTGCCGACCCGGCTGATCGCCTTCTCGGACGACATGGACGGCCTGCGCAAGGTGCCCGACAACGTGCCCAACAAGGACATGCTGATCGGCGCCCTCAACCAGCCGCTGACCCGCGTGCCCGACCCGTTCGGCACCCACGACAGCTTCGGGGCGCACAACAACGCCGAACTGCGCCGTTTCCTCGACGCCTTCGGCTTCGACTACGAGTTCCGCTCGGCCACCGCCTGCTACCAGGCCGGGCTGTTCGACGAGGCCCTGCTCACCGTGCTCGACCGCTACGAGGCGGTGATGGCGATCATGCTGCCCTCGCTCAGGGCGGAGCGGTCGGCGAGCTATTCGCCGTTCCTGCCGATCCACCCGGTGACGGGAGAGGTGATGCAGGTGGCCATCGACGAGGTCCGGGTCGGCGCCGGCACCCTGGTCTGGCGCGACCCCAAGACGAACGAGGCCTACGAGACCCCGGTGACGGGCGGGCACGCCAAGCTGCAGTGGAAGCCCGACTGGGCGATGCGCTGGGTGGCGCTCGGCATCGACTACGAGATGGCCGGCAAGGACCTGATCGATTCCGTGAAGCTGTCGGGCGAGATCGCCCGGGCGCTCGGCGGCGAGCCGCCGGAGGGGTTCAACTACGAGCTCTTCCTCGACAAGGACGGCAAGAAGATCTCGAAGTCGAAGGGCAACGGCCTCTCGATCGACGACTGGCTGGTCTACGGCACCGCCGACAGTCTCGCGCTGTTCATGTACAACAAGCCGCGCGAGGCCAAGCGCCTGTTCGTGGAGATGATCCCGCGGCAGGTCGACGACTACCTGACCTTCCTGGAGAAGTTCCCCGGCCAGGAGCCGGCCCAGCGTCTCGGCAACCCGGTCTGGCACCTGCACGCGGGCCATCCGCCGGCGGCGGAAGCCGTGGGCAAGGGCGGCGCGCTCACCTTCGCCATGCTCCTCAACCTCGCCACCGTCGCCAACACCGAGGACCCGGCGGTGCTGTGGGGCTTCATCCGCCGCTACGATCCGGAGATCGGGCCGCAGACCCATCCGGTCCTCGACCGGCTGGTCGGCCATGCGCTCGCCTATTTCCGCGACCTGGTGCGGCCGGCCAAGACCTACCGGGCGGCCACCCAGGAGGAGCGGGCGGCGTTGGAGGACCTGTCGCGGACGCTGGCCGCGCACGAAGGCTCCACGGATCCGGAGGGGCTGCAGGCCATCGTCTACGAGGTCGGGCGGCGGCATTTCCCCGACCTGTCGGGCAAGGCCAAGAGCCCGGACGGGCGGCCGGGCGTGTCGCAGGCCTGGTTCACCACCATCTACAACGTGCTGTTCGGGGAGGCGCGGGGGCCGCGCTTCGGGTCGTTCGTCGCCCTCTACGGCGTCGCCGAGACCCGCGCCCTGATCGCCGCAGCGCTGGCGGGCGACTTCCTGCCGAAGCCGGCGGCGGCCTGAGGCGCTCGCGTCACGCCGATTGCAGCATCGCGTCGCCGCGGCGTCCGCCGAGGGTGCAGCGGTTCCGGCCCTGGCGCTTGGCGTCGTAGAGCGCCCGGTCGGCCTGGGCGATGACATCGCCCTGCGAGGCGCTCCCGCCGGCCGGCTTGACCGCGACCCCGATGCTGGCGGTGACGAACCTCGCGCCGTCGCGACGGCCGGGATGGGCGATGCCGAGGGCGGCGATCGCCTGCACGAGGCCGTCGGCGATCCGAAGCGCCTCGATCTCCGTCACGTCCCGCACCACCAGGGTGAACTCCTCCCCGCCGTAGCGCGCGCACACCCGGTCCGGGCCGTCCGCCGCCGAGGCAATGACCGTGCCGACGCTCAACAGGCACTCGTCGCCCCGCGGATGGCCGAGGGCGTCGTTGAAGAGCTTGAAGTGGTCGATGTCGATCATCATCAGGGCGGCGGGGCGATGGTCGGCGAACCATTCGCCCAGCCGCTCGTCCAGGAAACGACGGTTGGGGAGCCCGGTAAGGGCATCGGTGCGCGACAGGTCCTGGAACTTCTGCCGGTTGGCGTCCGCCTGTTCCGCCTTGAGGACGGCACGCACGGTCCTGAGGTAGTCCAGGCACCGACGGCGCTCGATCCGGTAATTGGCGTAGAGGCTGAAGATGCACGCCGTGGCGATCTGGACGACGAAGGCCGCCCGCAGGGCCGGATCGAGATCGGCTTTCGCCGCGAGGGCGACCACGACGACGGCGAAGGCCGCGACGGTGAACATCGCCGCATGCCGAAACCGCAGGGCCAGGAGCATGTTCCCGAAGACCAGGGTGAGGGAGAACTCCCCGAAGGTATAGTTCCCCAGCGGCGCGGCGGTGAGCCAGAACAGGAAGACCGGGAGCACGAAGGCGTTGACGATGCCGTTGAGCACCAGCCATTCGCGCTGCGCCGGGGACACGCGGCCGAGGAGCCAGGCGAGTCCGAGGGAGACCGGCGTCACGAGGAACACCCGCGCGGTCACGGAGAGCCACAGGATGTCGGGCAGGAGGACGATGCTGGTCAGGTTGTAGGCGTTGTAGAGGATGAGGCCGACGTAGATGGCGTGGCGCAGGCTCGCCACGCGCTCCGCCCCATGCTCGGCCTCGTATCGCTCCTCCAGCTTCGGTTCGAAGCGGAGCCACCGATCGAGTCCTTCGTGACCCCTCGACTCATCGAGAAGGAGAGCTGCCCGCTCCGACACCGTGACGATCCTCAAACAACGAGGACGACGATGGCATGATGTCGGTTAAGGCATCGATCGCCAACACCGACGTTTGATAGGATATCGGCACGATCTCTGCGACCGCGTCGTAGTCGTAACCCGGCCGGGTCTTTCATGCCCGAAAGCAGATCGACCCGGGGCTATGGCAGCGACCCGGGCTCGCCGATCTGGCGCAGGCTCGACGCCCAGACCCGCTCCTGCAGCGCCTCGTCGCGGGCCGCGGCCGAAACCGGCACCGGCCGGCAGCGCGCGAAATACAACCCGCTGACGCCCTCGACGTCGGGCGAGGTCGCCAGATGGAGCGAGGTCGCCGCCCCGTCGGACGGGGCGATGAGAAACGGGCGGATCACTTTCCAGGCGAGACCGAACCAGCCACCGGTGCCGCCGGCAAAGCCGGTGGCGACCACTCCCGGATGCAGGCTGTTGGCGGTGACGCCGCTGCCGGCCAGCCGTCGGGCGAGGGCAGCGGTGAACAGCACGTTGCCGAGCTTGGCCTGGCTGTAGGCCTTGATCGCCGAGTAGCCCGTGGCCGAATCGGTGCCGATCCGGCCGCGCTTGTGCGCCATGGAGGCGACGCTGACGATCCTTGCCGGGGCACTGGCTTTCAGGAGATCGAGCAGTTCGAGGGTCAGGAGCATATAGGCGAGGTGATCGAGGGCCCAGGTCCGCTCGATCCCGTCCTCGGTGACGGCATGGCTGTCGAAGATCGCACCGGCGTTGTTCACGAGCACGTCGAGGCGGTCGTAGGCGGAGCGGACCTCCGCCGCGAGATGCCTTACCTGCGCCTGCGAGGACAGGTCGGCGACGAACACGTCCACCACCGCCCCCGGCACGTCTGCGCGGATGGCCTGCGCCGAGCGATCGGTGCGGGCGCGGTCGCGCCCGACGATGCCGACCCTGGCTTCGGCTCGGGCGAGCCCCAGCGCCGTCTCGTAACCGATGCCGGACGTGGCACCGGTGACGAGACAGACCGTGCCGGTCATGTCGGCCGTCATCGGCCTAGAACACCGCCTGGCCGATGGCGAAAGCGACGACCACGATCACGAGGGCCAGCAGCAGGAACAGCCCGAACAGGATGCGGGCGAGCGAGCCGGCCCCCGAGGCGATTCCCGTGAACCCGAGGCCGCCGGCGATCAGCGACACCACGAAGCAGATGAGAGCCCATTTCAGCAAGGTCATGGTTGCGGTCCCGGTACGACGATCGAGCGACAACAACCCGGCCGGGAAAGCGTTCCGCCAAGCTTGATCGTGGTGGCGGCCCGAACGTCATGCTTCCGCGCGGCACAGCCGCGCCACGTCGGCGAGATAGGCCTTGGCGTCGATCTTCCTGAGCGAATTCTCGCTCTGGTAGCGGATGGTACCGAACACCTTGCGACGGGCCCAGGGGCGATCGTGCAGGCCGTAGACCCAGGCGACGTTGGTGAAGGAATTCGCGTCGCGCCCGTCGAGGAAGTAGCGGTTGTTGAGCCGCAGGGTGCGGGCGAAGCCCTCCTGGGGCGTGGGCGACCATTCGAGGATCTTCTTGCCCCAGTACATGCGCAGGTGGTTGTGCATGTAGCCCGTCACCCGCATCTCGGCCTGCGCCGCGTTCCAGTGGACGTCGTGCGTCCGGCCCTCGGCGAGGTCCTCGTCCGAATAGGCGTAGGGGCGCGGGTCGTCGGCATGCTCGGCCAGGGTCTTGCGCGCCCAGTCGGGCAGGGCGCCGTCGTAGGTGTCGTAGTCCTTCGTGAAGTGAACGTGGTTCATCGCGAGTTCGCGGCGCACGATCAGCTCCTCGAGGTACGAGGACTTGTCGTCGGGGGCGCCGGTCTTGGCGGCCCTGACCGCCACGGCGATCTCCACCGGCGAGATCTGTCCGAAGTGCAGGTAGGGGCTCATGTGGGAGGCGGCCCCCGCCTCGGGCCGGCCACGCTCGGCGCCGTAGCGGGCGAACGGCCCGGCCAGATAGGCCTTGAGCCGGCGCCGGGCTTCCGTGTGCCCGCCCTTGAACCGCTTCACCGGGGCCACCGACCGGTCGAGGGTGAGCCCGGCGAGCACGCCGTCCGGGTCGGCCGGATCGACCTCCCCCTTCAGCCGCAAGCCCTCGGCCCGGTGCGCGACCTCGCGCTCGGCAAGGGGAGCGATGAAATCGTCCATCAGGCGCTGGACCTTCGGGCGCAGGGTGCGGGCGGCGAATTCGTGCTTGGTCGAGGCGGTCTCCACCGGCACCACCACGTCGCCCTCCACCTGGATCACCCGGGTGCCGCCGGCCTCCCCGATCTCGGCGTACCAGTGCTTCTGGATCGACAGGTAGCCGCGGTCGAGGACGAGGAGCGCGGCCTTGCCCGCCAGGTCGCTCGCGAGGACGGCGGGCGAGGCCTTGCGCATCACGAAGGCGATCCCGCGCGCCTCGAGCCCCGCCTTCACGTCGGCCAGCCCCTGCAGCATGAAGGCGTAATGGCGCGCGTTGGCCTCGGGAAAGCCGCTGGCGCCGTCGAGCAGCCCGAAGCAGACCACCACGGGGCAGCCGATGCGGTTGGCTTCCTCCACCGCGAATTCGAGGGCCGGATTGAAGGCCACCCGCTGCGATTGCTGCATGAGATAGAGGACGTAGCGCCCCGTCTCGCGGGGAGGGACGTCGTTGAGGACCCGCAGGCGGGCGGCCGGAATCGTCATCGGGTCGTGCTGCCTTCCATTGCCTGCCGCCGGACGGAATCGTTCAGGCCCGGCGTCTTCCATCGTTCGGCACCCGAGGCAGGCGGCCGAAGCGCGGGGTGATTCGCCGTCACGTCCCAGGCGCCGCGCATCTCAGGTCTCGAAGCGCCCCAGAGTGCAAGCGGTCGGACACCCGCTGCGACGCACGAGCGCAGATCGAGAGGTGCGCCCCGGCGCGTCGTCGAAACGCGTTTCCGATCAGATGTTTATCTCGTTCGCGCCCAATCGAACCGGCGACCGGCGCTGGAACCGTCGCGGATTTTCGGCTGCGACATTTTGGAGACATGCCGGCGGCAACGGGCAGCCCTGCGGGAAAAGCGTCAGTGGTGCTGCCTTAACTCCCTTGCAATTTTTTACGGCTGCATCAGATTGTGCATTGCGGGACTGCGATGGCGTCGCGGTCCTGCTGCCCTCCTTGGGCGTTTCCTCCCTAGACTTCGGGCCGCCTTTCGGGGCGGCCTTTTTTCTGTCCGCAATCGCGCGCCGATCATCCTCGGGCGCGGGCGCGGATCATGAAGTTGTCGAAGGTGTATTCCGCTACCTGGAACCAGAGATACTCTTCGTTGCGGAACGTCTTGAGTGCATCGTGGAGCCGCTTGAAGTCCGGGTTCTTGGCGGAGAGATCGGCGTAGACCTCGTTGGCGTTCTTCAACGCGGCTTCCATCACCTCTTGCGGAAACGGACGCAGCTGCGCGCCGCCGGCCACGAGGCGACGCAGGGCGCCGGGATTGCGCGCATCGTACTTGGCCTGGACCTCGGCATGGACCTGGGCGGCAGCGGCCTGGAGCACCGCCTTGTAGGGCTTCGACAGGGCCTTCCACTGCTCGGCGTTGATCCAGGCGAACAGCAGCGAACCGCCCTCCCAGAAGCCGGGATAGTGATAGATCGGTGCGACCTTCTGGAGACCGAGCTTCTCGTCGTCGTAAGGGCCGATCCACTCGGCGGCATCGATGGTCTTGGCCTCGAGCGCCCCGTAGATCTCCGGTCCGGGGGTGGTCTGCGCCACCACGCCCAGCCGCGACAGCACCTGCGCCCCGAGGCCGCCGACCCTCAGCTTGAGGCCCTGCAGGTCGGAGACGGCCTTGATCTCGCGCCGGAACCAGCCTCCCATCTGCGCGCCGGTGTTGCCCGCCGGCAGGGCGACGAGCCCCTGCTTGCCGAATACCTCGCCGAACAGGTCGGCCGCTCCGCCCTGGAGCCACCAGGCGCTCTGGCCGCGGGCGTTGAGGCCGAACGGCAAAGCGGTGGCCAGGGCGAAGACCGGGTCCTTGGCGAGGGTGGCCGGGCCGTAGCCCATCTCCACGGTGCCCGCCGAGACCGCCTCGATCATCCCGTCCGCGGCCACCGGCTCGCCCGGGGCCTGGACCTGGATCTGGAAATGCCCGTCGGTGGCCTCCGCGACACGGCGGGACAGGGCCTCGGCCGCACCGAACAGGATGTCGAGCCCCTTGGGATAGGTGCAGGCCAGGCGCCAGCGCACGTCCGGCGCGGGCTGGGCGAGAGCGGGCGCGGCCAGACCGCCGGCGAGACCGGCGGCGGTCAGGCCGGCACCGGCAAAGCCGATCACGGTACGGCGCGGAACGGAGGGGGCCATGGGTTTCGTCGCTTCCTCAGATGACCGGGGACACGGGCAGGCCGCCCGGTACGAACGGGACAGGACCGGAAACGATCCCGGCGGCAGGGTTCCGAACCCGGACGGGCATCCGGCGGCCATCGGATGGTGCAGGGATCCGGGCGCGCCCGAGGATCAGTTGGCGTTGGCGTAGGTGAAGGCCCCGTCCTTCCAGACGTAGAGGACGTAGCCCTGGGCGGTGACGTCACCCTTGGCGTCGAAGCCCACCGCGCCGAGCACGAGGTCGAAGCGTTCCGCGTGCAGGGTCGCGGCGATGCGGCGGGGATCGGTCGACCGGGCGAAGTTGCCGGCCGCGGCGAGCGCCTGGAGCGCGGCGTAGCCGTAGAGGGTCGACCCCTCCGGTTCCGTGCCCTCGGCCTTGAAGGCCTGCACCGCCTGGGCCGCCTCGGGCTTGCGGCGGGGGTCGAGATAGAACGTCATCAGGACCCCGTTGCTGGCGGGGCCGGCGATGGCGGCGAATTCCTGGGTGGCGATGGCGGAGGTGCCGAACCATTGCGGCTTGAACCCGCGCTCGGCCGAGATCCGCACGAGGCGGCCCATCTCGCGGGCGTCGCCGCCGTAGTAGACCACGGCGATCCCCGCCTCCCGGAGGCGGTCGGCCAGCGCCATGGCGTCGGCATCGCTGGGGGTGAACTGGGTACTCACCGCCTCGTTGATGCCGATCCGGTTGAGGTTCTCCTTGGTCGCCGCGGCGAGGTTGCGGGACGCGGGCGTCTGGTCGCTGAGGATTGCGATCTTGCGGTCGCGGAACCGCTCGGCGAGCACGGTGGCCGAGAGCTTGGCCTGATCGTCGTCCCGCCCGCAGACCCGGAACACATTGGGAAGGCCGCGGTCGGTGAGCTTGGCGGCCACGGAGGCGGCCGTGATCATCACGGTGCCGTTGCCGGCATAGACGTCGGAGGCGGCGATCGAGGCGTTGGAGCAGACGTGGCCGACCACGAGGCGCACGTCGCTGGTGGCGTAGTGGTTGGCCACCGCCACGGCCTTGTTGGAATCGCAGGCGTCGTCCTGGACGTCGAGGCGGATGGTGCGGCCATCGACGCCGCCCTTGGCGTTGAGATCCCGGGCCGCCGCCTCGACCCCACGCAGGACCTGCTCGCCCACAGCCACATAGGCACCCGAGCGCGGCACCGCGACGCCGATCACGACGTCGGTCGTCGGGGCCGCGCAGACGGCGATGGAGGCGACGGACACGCCTGCCAGTGCCAGCAGCGGTCCCACCAGTCCGAGCACGACGCCCCGTCTCACCGCCTCTCCCGACCTCTCGAAGAACGCAAGGCAAACGGGCCGGCCGCGCCGCTTGCCGATGGACCGTGCGACCCCTGCGGGATCGCACGCCCGAACGCAAGAGGCGAGATCAGCGCGAGACGGAGTAGACCGACGCGGCAGACGCCACGGGGCTCGCGACGGTGGAGAACACGGAGAGGACCTTCTGGACCTCGGAGAAGGGTGCGTTGGAGACGTAGATGAGGTCGCGGTTTCTCATGCGGAAGGCCTGGGT
>NZ_LMRC01000004.1:0-91756 GCF_001425565.1 Methylobacterium sp. Leaf466
TGCTCGCGCACCGCGTCGAGCAGCGTCGTGCGCGTGTCGAGCGCGAGCGCGTGACGCTCGCCGTTCACCGTCAGGGCGACTTCGGTCACCACCGGCGCGCCGGCCGACGCGGGTGCGGCCCCCGCAACCGTCGGGACGGCGCCAAGGGTCGCGGCAGCCGACGCTCCAACCATCAGGTCTCTCCGATTCACGTCGCTGTCTCCAGGCCTTCGCATCTCGCTGTCCGGCCCCATGACGGGGGGCGACGGACAGGGCGCGGGCCCAGCCGTCGACGTCGGATGCCCGGGGGAAACACGGATATCTTGGATTGGCTCCAAGGTACCGGGAAGACTTTCGTCGATCGGGCCGGTCGCGCCGCCGCCGGCGGCGCCGGGGCAGCGGCGCACACTCTGCGCGGTAAGGGACCGGCGCGCCTCCGCCATCCGGTGCCAACTCCGCGAGACCGCCCTCCCTCGCCCGGCATCCATCCCTGCGCCGCGGACGATCGCAATCGGGCATGAAAAAATCGGGCATGAAAAAACCCGGCTCGAAGGCCGGGTTCGCATTCTCGTGCTGCCGGAGGGAAGCGGTTACGCGCTCGCCTGGATCCAGCGGGACAGGTCGCCCTTGGGGGCGGCGCCGACCTTCTGGCTCGCCAGCTGCCCGTCCTTGAAGATCAGGAGCGTCGGGATCGACCGGATGCCGTACTGGGCGGCGATGCCGGGATTCTCGTCGACGTTGACCTTGGCGATCTTCACGCGACCCTGAAGATCGGTGGCAATTTCCTCCAGCGCCGGACCGATCTGACGGCACGGGCCGCACCACTCGGCCCAGAAATCCACGACCACGGGCTCGACGGACTTCAGGACGTCCTGTTCGAAGCTCGCGTCGGTCACCTTTACCGTCGCCATCACGCAATCCCTTTCCGATTTCACGGACGGCCTCTCATCCATCGGCCGCCGCGACTGACGAGGAACGTGGCGATGCGACCGGACCGGGTCAAGGCGCTTGCCGGCCGGGGCGTGAGTGATGGCGCACCCGGCGGCGGTTTCCCCCAACCGGCGACCCGCCGGACGCGGTATCGGCGCGACGGGGGTCGAAGCGGAGCCCCGACCGCCCCATCTCTGCGTGACGTCGCGCCCTCGACGGCCCCGGTGGGGACGAGGCGCGAGCCCCGCCGCGGGCGGCCGCCACGGCCGCATGGAGGACCATCCCACGTGAAGCATCTCACACAGATCCTGCTCGCCACCTGCACCATCCTCGGCTCCGCGGCGATGGCCCAGGCCCAGGGTACGCCGGCGGAGACCGAAAGCCCGAACACCTCCTACACGCCGATGACCCCCGGCCAGACCCGTGCGCCCAAGCCCGCGACAGAGACCAAGGTCGCCACCGCCACCGCCGCGCAGGGCATCGCCAGCGGCTGGGCCTTCGAGTTCCTGCCCGACGGCCGCATGATCCTCACCGAGAAGGCCGGCACCCTGCGCCTGATCGCCAAGGACGGCACCCTCGGCAAGCCGATCGCCGGCGTGCCCAAGGTCGATGCCCGCGGCCAGGGCGGCCTCCTCGACGTGGCCCTCAGCCCCGGCTTCGCCTCGGACAAGATGGTCTACCTGAGCTACGCCGAGCCGCGCGAGAAGGGCAACGGCACCACCGTTGCCAGGGCCAAGCTGGTGGAGGACGGCGGCGGCGCCAAGCTCGACGACCTCAAGGTGATCTTCCGCCAGACCCCGGCCTACGAGGGCGACAAGCACTATGGCTCGCGCCTCGTGTTCGCGCCGGACGGCAAGCTGTTCATCACGGTGGGCGAGCGCTCCGACAAGGGCCCCCGCGTGCAGGCGCAGGACCTCGCCAGCGGCCTGGGCAAGGTGTTCCGGGTCGATCCCGACGGCAGCGTGCCCAAGGACAACCCCTTCGCGGGCAGCGACAAGGGCAAGCCCGAGGTCTGGTCCTACGGCCACCGCAACGTCCAGGGTATCGCCCTCGACGCCGAGGGCCGGGTCTGGACGGCCGAGCACGGCCCGCGCGGCGGCGACGAGCTCAACCGGCCCCGTGCCGGGCTGAACTACGGCTGGCCCGACGCGAGCTACGGCATCGAGTACGACGGCGGCAAGATCGGTGCGGGCAAGACCCAGGCGCCCGGCACCGTGCAGCCGGTCTACTACTGGGACCCGGTGATCGGTCCCTCGAGCCTGACGCTCTACCAGGGCGCGCTGTTTCCGGCGTGGTCGGACGCCTTCCTGCTCGGCGGCCTCGTCAGCGGCGGCCTCGTGGTGGTGAAGCTCGACGGCGACACGGTGGCCACCGAGGAGCGGGTGCCCCTGAACGAACGCATCCGCGACGTGAAGGTCGGCCCGGAGGGCGCCGTCTATGCCCTCACCGATGGCCCGGACGGCAAGATCCTCAAGCTGACGCCGGCCTCGGGGAACTGATCCCCTCGGGGCGAGGGCGCGGTCGTCGACAGGGAGCTCCAGCCGCGCTTCTCAGCTTTCGCGTTCCGCGAGAGCCTGCAGGGCCGCCGCCACCGCCGCCGCATCGAGGCGGCGGATGGTGGGGCCCGAGGTCCAGACCAGCATCGGCTTGACGGTGCGGCCCGGATAGATCTCCCCGAGCAGGGCCGCATAAAGCGCGATCTGGCCCGCCTCCGCCGGGGGTGGGCCGGCGTCGTCCGGCGGAGGCCGGCCGGTCTTGAAGTCGGCGAGCCAGACCTCGCCCTCCGTCACAGCCAGGCGATCGACCCGGCCGACGACCGGGCGCAGGCGCCCCCCCACCGTCACACGACCGGTGAGCGTCACCTCCGCCCGGGCCTCGCGGGCAAACAGCGGCGCGAGGTCGGGCTCCTCGATGAGCCGCAGCACCGCTGCGACGATGGCCCTGCGGGTATGGTCGTCGAGGGCGGGTGCGCGTGCCCGCACGAAGGCGGTGGCGGCGTCGCGGCGGAGGGCGGGGTCGAGGCGGGGGAGATGTTCGAGCAGGGCGTGGATGAGAACGCCGCGCCGGCGCGGTTCCGGGTCCGCCTGGCGCCGGGCCGGCATGCGCTGCCCGTCGGCGGCGGCGAGCGCGCCCGAGGGGCTCAAGGGCGGCGCGACCGCGATCTCGTCGGGTGCCGGCGCCGAGAGCCAGGCCGGCGCGTCCACCTCTGCCGCCGGCAAGAGAATGTCCGTTTCCGTCGACGCGGCGCCCTCGCCCTCGCGCCAGAGGGTCGCCGGCCCGTGGGGGGTCTCGATGGCCTGCCCGGCGCCGCGAGCGGATTCGAGGCCGGTGCGGATCATCTCGCACCAGGCCGCCGGTTCGGCGGCGGTACGCCCGCGATAGGGCGCGACCACGAGGCGGTCGGCGGCCCGGGTCATCGCCACGTAGAGGAGGCGGTTGTGCTCCTCGCGGGCCCGGGCCTGCAGGTCGGCCCTGGCGGTGGCCGCGGCCTCGCAGTCCTGGCTCTTGCTCGACCACACCGGGGGCAGCGCCTCGTCCCGGGCGGCCGACATCGGCAGCAGCGGCGGATCGTTGCCGCCCGGCTTCTCGCAACCGTCGATGATCACCACGAGGGGCGCCTCCAGCCCCTTGGCGCCGTGGACGGTCATGACGCGGACTTCGTCGCGGCCGGATTCGAGGTCGCGCTTGACGGTGTGGCCGGCCTCGCCGCGCCCGGAGGCCGCGAGGTAGCGCGTCAGGAACCCGCCGAGCGAGGGCGCGTCGCTGCCCTGCTCCACCTGCGCGGCGGCGGCCAGGAACACGTCGATGGCGTCGCCCGCCTCCTCGCCGAGACGTGCCACCAGGGCACGGCGCCCGCCGTGGGGCCCGAGGATCGCCGCGTAGAACCCGAACGGGCCGCTGGTGGCGGAGAGATCGATCCAGAGGCGCAGCGCGGCCACCGCCCGCAGCGCGGCGGGATCGCCGGCGGCGGCGTGGCGGTGGAGGGCGTCCTCCAGGGTCTCGGATTCCTCGCGCCGGGCGGCGAGCCGCACGAGGTCGTCGTCGTCGAGGCCGACCAGAGGCGTCTTGAGGGCCCCGGCCAGGGTCAGGTCGTCGGCCGGCAGCAGCCCGGCCCGACCCGCCGCAACGAGGTCGTTGACGGCGATATGGGCGGCGATGTCGAGCCGGTCCTGGCCGGCCACCGGCACGCCCAGGGCCTTCATGGCGCGGATCACCTCCTCGAAGGCGGCCGAGCGCTTGCGCACCAGGATCAGGATCTCGCCCGGCCTCCAGACGCGGCCGGTTTCGTCGCCGTGCAGGGTCCAGCCCCGCACCGCCCTGGCGATGCGACGAGCCGTGACGATAGCCGGCGCGTTGGCCTCCGGCGCATCCACCGGGGCCGCCCAGGCATCGGGCTCGACCTCGTCCACCGGCTCGACGATCGGCCAGAGTTCGACGGCACCGGGGGCGCCCCGGCGGGCCGTGGTGTGGATCGTGCCGGGCTTCGTCGCGTCGTCGAAGGCCAGCCCCTGGTAGTGGTCGGGCAGCGCGAAGGTGGCGTCCACGGCGCCCAGGATGCCCAGCGTCGAGCGGAACGAGAGCTGCAGCTCGACGTCCTCGAAGGCAAGTCCGGCCTTCTGCGCCGCCCCTCGCCATTCCTGCCGCACCGCCTCGAAGGCGCGCGGCTCAGCCCCCTGGAAGCTGTAGATCGACTGCTTGGGGTCGCCCACGGCGAAGCGCGTCCGCAGGCGGTCGCGCGCACCCTCGCCGGCGGCGAACTCGGCGGTGACGAGGCGCAGGATCTCCCACTGCTGCGGGTTGGTATCCTGCGCTTCGTCGACGAGGACGTGGTCGACGCCGCGGTCGAGCTTGTACAGCACCCAGGCCGCACCGGTCCGCGACAGCAGGTCGAGGGTCTTGTGGATGAGGTCGTCGAAGTCGAGCGCGCCGAGACGCGCCTTCTGGGCCTCGACACGGCGGTGGATCTCCCGCGCCAGGGTGAACAGGGCCTGCGTCCGCTCCAGGGTCCGCGCCGCGCGCAGGGTATCGAGCAGCAGCGCCAGCCGGTCGCGCTCGGCCAGGAGGTCCTGCTTCACGTCCTCGGGCACGCCCTTGGTGCCGAGGCTGCGGTCGGCCTTGGACGTCCCCTCGCCGTCCTTGGTGAAGAACACGCAGCGGTACAGGCCGAGCGCCGCGGGCGTTCCCCGCGCCGCCTCGGCCTGGACCAGGAGGTCGGCGAGCTGCTCGTCGGTGGATTTGCCCGTGCGCAGGCGGGCGGCGAGGCCGGGCCAGTCGGAAAGCCCGTCGTCGAGCATGCGCCGCTCGATCTCCGGGGCCGTGTCGCCGGCGCCGAGACCGAGGCTGCGGGCGAGCGCGGAGAAGGCGGCGTCGAGACCGCGCGGGTCGCCGATCACCCGGCGCGCACGGATCGCGTCGCGGATGACCTTGCGCAGGGCGTCGCCCGTGGCCTCGGGCCCGACCACGGCGAGGGCGGCCCCGAGATCGGAAGCGCGGGCGCCGATGGCGTCGGCGAGCACGTTGTCGGTCTCGATGGCAAAGGCGTCCCGCGATTGGTCGTCGTCGAGGACAACGAAGCGGGCCGGGACGTTGGCCTCGAAGGGAAACAGGTGCAGCAGCCGCTCGCACAGCGCGTGCAGGGTCTCGATCTTGAGCCCGCCCGGCGTCTCGACGGCGCGGGCGAACAGCCGGCGGGCGAGGTTGACGGTCTCGCGCCGGGGCACCTGCCCGGTGAGTTCCGCCAGCTCGGCCGACAACGCCGCCTCGTCGAGGGTGACCCAGCGCCCGAGCCGCTGGAACACCCGGATCGACATGTTGGCGGCGGCCGCCTTGGTGAAGGTGAGGCACAGGATGCGGGCCGGCGCCGCCCCGTCGAGGAGGAGGCGCACGACCCGGTCGGTGAGCACCTTGGTCTTGCCCGTCCCGGCATTGGCCGAGACCCAGGCGGAGGCGCGCGGATCGGCGGCGCGCCGCTGCTTGTCCTTGGTGAGGGCGTCGACGACGAAGGCGCGGTTCATGGGCCTAGTCCTCCTCGCCGCCGAGCGACCATTCCAGCACCCGGGCGAGGTGGTCGTAATCGCCGTAGGATTTGGCGTATTTCGGGTAGGGCCGCGAGGTGTAGGCGGCCTCGCCGGACAGGAAGCGGGCGAGCAGGCCGCGCAGGCGGGCGGTGTGCTCCTCGACGATGCCCTCGACCCCGCGGGCATCGCCGCGCGGCGGTTTGAGGGGCCGTGGCACGAACGGGTCGCGCCCGCCCGACGCGTGGACGTAGAGCAGGTCCGGCGTTCCCGCGGAGGCGGCGATCCCCGCGAAGGCACCGGCCTTGAGCATCGCCGCCTCCAGGGTGAGCTGTGGCGAGAACCCGGCGAAGACCTCCCTGTTGCTCGGCGGCGCCCCGGTCTTGAAGTCGACGATGCAGGCGGTCCCGTCGCGCGCCAGCTCGATCCGGTCGGCGCGGGCGCGCAGGGTGACGCTGTCGGTCCCCAGGGGGATCACCCACTTGCCCGACACCTCCGGATGGATGCGCCTCAGGCCGGGCCGGCGCTGCGCCTCCCAGTCGAGGAAGCGGCCGGCCATGCGCTCGTAGCGCGGCCACCACTCCGCGTAGAGCTCGGGATAGGTGTCGGCGATGCTTCCGAAGGCGTCGAGCGCCAGGGCGTAGAGGCGCTCGGGGGCATCGGCGGGCAGCGCCTCGGGGTGGTCGTCCGCGAACCGGCCGAGGATGTCGTGGACCAGGGTGCCGCGCTCGGCCGCACCCGGCATCGCCGCCACCGGCTCCAGCGGTTCGAGCCCGAGCACGTGGCGGGCGAAGATGACGTAGGGGTCGCGCACCAGCGTCTCGATCTCGGTGACGCTGAGGGAGCGCGGGAACAGGGCCGGATCGGGCCGTGGCCGCGGCTGGGCCAGCCGCGGCGGCGGCGGGCCGCCGTGGTCGAGCCTGTCGGCGAAGCCCGCGAGGCGCCGTCCCTGCCCCAGCGCCGTCTCCCAGCGCGCATCGCCGACGAAGGCGCGCAGGCGCTGGAGAAAGCGCGAGGGCACCGTCGGCGAACCGTCGCGCTTGCCCGCCCGCGTGATCACCGCGTCGCGGCAGCCCAGCGCCTGGACGAAGTCGTGGGCGCTCTGGCCGATCCGGCGCTCGGGCGGGTTCAGGCCCACCCGCTCGCGCATCGGCCGGTTGAGGAAGGAATCGGTCACCGTGCGCGACGGCCACACCCCCTCGTCGAGGCCGCCGAGCACGACGCGGTCGACGTCCATCAGGCGGGATTCGAGGAGGCCGAGGATGCGCACGCGCGGGTGCGGCGCCGGCCCGCCGCAGGTGACGACCCGCTCGGCGCAGAGCGCGGTGAAGAAGGCGGGGTACTCGGCGAAGGTGCCCGGCATCAGGCCGGGCTCGGCCATGGCGAGGTCGTCGAACAGGGTGTCGAGCCCCTCCAGCGACCCGTCGGCGGGCATCTCGGTCTCGGGGCAGGCCAGCAGCCGGTCGCAGGCGGCCCGGTGCCGGCCGGCGATCGCCACGAGGTTTTCGGGCGCGGAGACGTCGGGGACCACGAAGTCGGCCAGGGCGTCGGTCAGGCGGGCGATCAGCTCGGCGGCCAGGTCCCAGTCCCGGTCGGCGAGGCGGCGCTTGGGCCTCGGCCGGCGGCCGGTGGCGGCGCGCTGGTCGTCCAGCGCCTTGGCGATGCCGACAAGGCCCGGCCCCGGCGCGGGGCCGCGCAGCACGCCGATCTCCAGGGCGGCGGCGGCGCGCACCACGTCCGAGCGCGGCATGGCGAGGCGGACGTAGGGATGCGCCAGCAGGGCGATGAGCTTTGCCGGCTTCAGGTCGGTCGCGAGTTCCGCCACGAGGCGGGCGAAGCGCCCCGCCTGGCTGCGCGAGAGGGGTTCGCCCGCCGAATCCTCCGCCACGATGCCCCAGCGGCCGAGCTCCGCCGCGACCCGGATGGCGAGGTTGCGGTCGGGGGTGACGAGGGCGGCCGTGGCACCGGGGGTCTCCAGGGTCTCGCGCAGGGCGATGGCCGCGACCAGGGCCTCCTGGCGCTCGTCGGCGGCCTCCACCACCGCGAGCCCGGCGAGTCCCCGGCGGGCGAGATCGTCACGCACGGAGGCGGCGAGATCGGCCCAGGCGTCGGTGGTCTCGGCCGGGCGCAGGGCCTGGGACAGCAGCGCCGCGCGGGCGCGGGCCTCCTGCGAGGGCGCGCCGAGGACGACGACCTCGCTGCGGTCGAGGGCGAGCCCGCGCGGCCCGAGCAGGCGGTGCAGGATCGCCTGCGGATGGCCGTGGGCGATCTCCCGCTCCGCGCCCTCGCCGGTGTCGATGGCGGTCCAGCCGGGGGCGTCGAGGTCCTGGTCGAGCCCCGGCAGCACCACCGCCCCGCGCGGCAGGGCGGCCACCGCGGCGATGAGCCGGGCGGTGGCCGGGACCGAGCCGGTGGAGCCGGCCACGATCACCGGACCGGCCAGGGGCTCGCGCCCCAGGCGGTCGGCCTCGGCCATCACCATCAGGCGCGAGCGCACCACCGGGTCGCCGAGGCCGCGGTCATGCAGGATCGCCGGCCAGTTCTCGGCGGCGATACGCACGAAATCGAGGGTGAGCCCGAAATAGCGCGAGTATTCCGCCTCGACGGCCCCGGCGATCTCGGCCCAGGGCAGGCCCTCCACGGTGAGCGCGTCCATCAGGCGTTCGAGGTCGCCGGCCAGGGCCACCGCGTCCGCGGGGGAGGACGGCACCAGGAAGGGCACGTCGTCGTCGATGGGCAGGAGGGCGCGGTCCACGGTCTCGGCCCAGGACTGGACCAGGCGCGCCAGGATCAGGCGCCGCTCCAGGGGCGGCATCGCCGGGGCGAGCGGATCGGGGCCGTTCTCGAGGAGCGGCGTCGCGGCGAGGTCGAGTTCGGCCTCGTCGGCCTCGCCCAGCGGGATCATCCGCGGCAGCAGGGCGGCCCCGCCGAGGCGCTCGGCGAGGCACCCCGAGAGCGCCCGCGCCGCGCGGCGCGTCGGCAGGTAGAGGGTGACGCCGGCCAGCGCCAGGGGATCGCCCCCGAGGTCGCCCACCAGCCGCCCCCCGACGAGGGCCTCGGCGAGGGTCGGGAGGAAGGGGACTCCGGGGGGAATCGTGAAGACGCGGGAGGCGGGCATGATGACCTGTCATTCGGCCAAAGAGGGCCGGCGCGACGACTATTCCGGACGTGGCACCGCCTTCATCCTCACGGCACCCGCGCGCTCGCCTTCACCCGTGCCTCGGCCGCGACGATCGCCTGGGGCGTGCCGACGTGGAGCCATTGGCCGTCGAGGCGCAGTCCGAACAGGCGCTCGCGCTCGGCGGCGCGGTCGAACAGCAGGTTGAGGGAAAACGGGCCGTCGGGCGTGTCGGCGAACAGCTCGGGCTTCAGGATGGCGACGCCGGCATAGATGAAGGGGGCGACCTGGCGTTCGCCGCGGCGCTGCAGCCGGCCCTCGGCGTCCATCACGAAGTCGCCGTTACCGTCGTAGCCCAGGCTGGTGGCGGCGGAGGCGACCAGGAGTAGGATGTCCATGTCCTGCGGGCGCCAGGCGGCGATCTGGCGGGCGAGGTTCGAGCGTGGCCCCTCCAGCCAGAACGAATCGGAGTTGAACACCACGAAGGGGTCGGCGCCCACCAGCGGCAGCGCCTTCTTGATGCCGCCGCCGGTCTCCAGGAGCGCTTCGCGCTCGTCGGAGACCGTCACCGCGGGCGGCGCGGCACGGCGGGCCAGATGCGCCTCGACGAGGTCGGCGAGGTAATGGACGTTGACCACCGCGTCGGTGATCCCGCCTTCCGCGGCCCGGTCGAGGGCGTGGTCGATGAGCGCGCGGCCGGCCACCGGGACGAGGGACTTCGGGAGCGTGTCGGTGACCGGGCGCATCCGGGTGCCGAGGCCGGCGGCCAGGACGAAGGCGCGGGTGATCGCGGGGGCGGCGGGCTCTGGCATGCGGGTCCTGCCGTATCGGTGTGGGATCAGGGGGTCGGCGTCGCGTCGCGGGGGGCCAGCAGCGCGGGCAGGTGTTCCTCGTGCCAGAGGCGCAGGCGTGTCAACGCCGGATGCGCGAGGTTGCGGGCGAGATACCGCTCGATGCGCGGCAGGTGGGCGAGATAGCCGGGCTTGCCGTCGCGGCGGTCGAGGCGGGCGAAGATGCCCAGGATCTTGGTGGCCCGCTGCGCGGCCAGCACCGCATAGGCGCGGGCGAAGTCCTCGACGTCGAACTCCGGCTCGCGGGCGCGGCGCTCGCGGGCATAGAGGCCGAGCAGCCGCAGCTCGAGGTCCGGGCTGGCGTCGACCCGGGCGTCCTGCAGCAGCGAGGCGACGTCGTAGGCCGGGTGGCCGAGCACCGCGTCCTGGAAGTCGATGAGCCCGATCCGCTCCAGCCCCTCGCGGCCGGGCAGCCAGATCAGGTTGGGGGAGTGATAGTCGCGCAGCGTCCAGGTCGGGCGCGCGGGCACGACGGTGCGCAGCACCTCGGCCCAGAGGGCGACGAACTCGGAGCGGGCGGGCACCGGCAGGCTGGCCCCGCGCATCGCCGGGCAATACCAGTCCGGCAGGAGCTCGGTCTCGAACAGCAGGGCTTCGAGGTCGTAGTGGGGCAGGACGTGGTCGATCCCGTCCGCGACCGGCAGCACGCCGGGCAGCTGCGTCCCGTGCAGGCGCGCCAGCAGCCGCGTCGCCTCGGCGTAGCGCTCCGGCCGCGGGCCGTTGGCGTCGGTCACCGGCTCGGCCCCGAGATCCTCCAGGATCAGGAGGCCGGCGGCGAGGTCCTCGCCGTAGATCTTGGGCGCCGAGAAGCCCAGCGCCCGCAGGCCCCGGTCCACCGCGACGAAGGCGTGGACGCTCTCGGCGAGCTTGACGATGGCGCTGTAGGGCTTGCCGTTGCGCACCGGCGGCCCGTCGGCCCGGGCCGGCGAGATCATCAGCACCGCCTTGGCGCCGTCGGCCTTCACGAGGCGTTCGTAGGCCCGCGAGGAGGCATCGCCCTGCATCGGCAGGCGGGTGGCCTCGTCCCAGCCGCTGCGCTCGAGCAGGGTGCGCAGGGAGCGCGCGCGCAGGAGCCGGCCGCGCATGCCGCCGGTGCCGTCCATGCGGGCGAACCGGGCGCCGTCGCCGAACTGCGGCCGCAGCGACAGGTCGACCGACAGGACCGGGCCTTCGCGAAACCCCAGCCGCTCGGGCCATTCCACCAGGGTGATGGCCCCCTCCGTCATCTCGTCGAAGCCCAGCTCCACGAGTTCGTCGGCGCTGCGCAGGCGGTAGAGGTCGGCGTGCACGATGGCGCGCCCGTGTCGGCCCTCGTAGGGCTGGACGAGGGTGAAGGTCGGGCTCGGCACGTCGAGGGCGGGGTCGCCGGTCAGCTCGCGGATGATGGCGCGCGCGAGCGTGGTCTTGCCGCCGCCCAGGCCGCCGGAGAGGGCGACGATGTCGCCGGGCTGGAGCAGCTCGGAGAGGAAGCGGCCGAGGTCCTCGGTGGCGCCCTCTTCGGTCAGCATGATTTCCCAGGCCGCCGGGGCTTGCGCCTCCGGTCCCGCCGGGCCGTGGCCGTCGTCACTCACCCGCTCGATCCTCCAAGGCCCGCCTCCAACGCCCGTCGCTTCGTGAGGTGCAACGCACCAGGCCCCGCGGCGATACCGAACCCACGCGAGCAAATCGGACCCGCGCCACGCGGAGGCCGGAAGCCCCCATGCGGCGATCATGGTAACCGAGCTTCCTTAACCTGGGCTTGCCCCACCCTTCCGGCGGCGAAGCGGCGAAGAAGGATTTTGGTCCCTCGCGTCTCACGAGGACGATCCGAGCGACGGAAAAGATTGGTGAGCGCGTTGGGGTTCGAACCCAAGACCTACAGATTAAAAGTCCGTTGCTCTACCAGCTGAGCTACGCGCTCGCGTCCCCATGACGGACGGGCCTGGCGGCGGCCGCGGGTCCTGCGCATGGGGAAGCGGGCCTGCAATAGGGGGTGGGCGGAATGAGGTCAACCGGGCCGACCGGGCCGTGACGGATCGGCCGATCCGGGACGGCCGGCGGCGTGCCGCGAACCGCGCGGCGGCGATTGAGCCGGGGTCGCAGCCTTGCTATCGCAGGCCCGTTCGCATCGCCCGTCTGGCTGCGGAGCGGATCGCGACGCGGCAGGACTCATGCGGCAGGACCCATCCCGATGATCGCAGGCCCCATCCCGTCCCAGGCACTCGCGCCGGCCCGGCGGGTCGCGACTCCCGAACGCCCAGGGCGGGTCCGGCGGCGGCGGGCCGGGTGGGTCGCGGTGGTCGTCCTGACCCTGGCGCCGATCTCCTCCGGCCAGGCGGCGACACCGTGCAAGCCGGTCCAGTCCGACGGCGAGACCTTCACGGTCTGCACGGTGGACCTGCGCCGCGAGCGCCTGCGCCTGTTCTGGCTGGACGCGGACGGGCTGCCCTATTCGTCGCTCTCGACCCTGGCCACCAAGCAGGGGAGCCAGCTCGGCTTTGCGATGAATGCCGGCATGTACGACAAGGGCCAGGCGCCGGTGGGGCTCTACGTGGAGGAGGGGCGCGAGCTGAAGGGGGTGTCCACCGCCAACGGCCCGGGCAACTTCCACCTCAAGCCCAACGGCATCTTCTACGTGAAGGGCGAGCGCGCCGGGGTGATGGAGACCGGCCGCTACCTCAAGACTAACCCGAAACCCGACTTCGCCACGCAATCGGGCCCGATGCTGGTGGTGGACGGCAAGATCCATCCGAAGATCTCGACGGACGGCCCCTCGCAAAAGATCCGCAACGGGGTCGGCGTGCGCGAGGACGGCCGCACCGCGGTGTTCGCGATCTCGGAGCGGCCGGTGACGTTCGGCGCCTTCGCGCGCCTGTTCAAGGACGATCTGGGCTGCCGCAACGCCCTGTTCCTCGACGGCAGCGTGTCGAGCCTCTACGCCCCGAGTCTGGGCCGCTCGGACCTTAGCCGGCCGCTCGGGCCGATGGTGGGGGCGGTGGCGCGGTAAGGCCGCCCGCCCCCCTCCTCGGTCAGCCGTCGCGTTTGGCGGTCTGGCCGAACATCACCTTCTTGGCATCCTCGCTCATCGGCTTGCCGTGGTCGGGGTTGACGGCCGCCGCCCTGGCGTAGGCCGCCTTGGTGGCCGGGCGCCCGGCGATGTCGGCGAACCAGCGCGACAGGTGCGGGAAGTCGGACAGCGTCTGGCCCTGCTTCTCCCACGGCACGATCCAGGGGTAGGACGCCATGTCGGCGATGGAATAGGCGTCTCCCGCCACATAGGCGCGGTCGGCCAGCCGCCGGTCGAGGACGCCGTAGAGGCGGTTGGTCTCCTTGACGTAGCGGTCGATGGCGTAGGGAACCGGCTCGGGCGCGTATTGCGAGAAATGGTGGTTCTGGCCGAGCATCGGCCCAAGGCCGCCCATCTGCCAGAACAGCCATTGCAGCACCTCGGCGCGGCCGTGCAGGTCGGCGGGGATGAACCGCCCGGTCTTCTCGGCGAGGTAGAGCAGGATCGCGCCGGATTCGAACAGGGCGACCGGCGCGGTGCCCGAGGCCGGGGCGTGGTCGACGATGGCCGGCATGCGGTTGTTGGGGGCGATCGCCAGGAAGTCGGGCGCAAATTGCGCCCCCTTGCCGATGTCCACCGGCTTGATGGCATAGGGCAGGCCGGCCTCCTCGAGGAACAGCGTCACCTTGTGGCCGTTCGGGGTCGGCCAATAATAGAGGTCGATCATCGCGTCTCCTTGGACGTGCACCGTCCGCACCCTCAGGGCGCGCAGGTGGGCTCGGCGACGGCCGAGGTCAACGCCCCTCGTCGAACGAAGGCCCGCATCGATCGAATGCGACGGACATTGCTGACGCTCGCTTCACGGCCGGCGTGGCAGGGTCGTCCCCGGAGCGGCCGGGGACAGGGCGATGATCAGCGCGGTATCGATTTCGGCGGGCGGGCTGGCGGCGGCGACGCAACGCTATTCCGCGGCGGCCGAGACCGTCGCCACCCTCGGCACCAGCCTGCCGCAGGCCTCGCAGGTCGATCTCTCGACGACCGCAATCGAGCTCATCGAATCGAAGGCCGCCGTCGCACTCAACACAGCGGTCATGAGGTCCTCCATCGAGACCGAGAAGCGCGTCCTCGACATGCTGGTCTGACCGCGCTCGCGCGCCTGGGATGCCGAGGCTACCCGGCCCGCTTGGGCGAACGCCGCTTGCCCAGAGGGGGCGAAAACTCTATGCCCCAGGAGCGCGCGAGCGTGTCGGGGTGTAGCGCAGTCTGGTAGCGCATCTGGTTTGGGACCAGAGGGTCGTAGGTTCGAATCCTATCGCCCCGACCATTCGCCGCCTGTCCGTCCGTTGGTCTCTCGAAGGCTTGAACCGTCCGATGTCGAGCGCGCGCATTTACCGGCCCGCCAAGGATGCCTCCCAGTCCGGGCTCGCCCGCACGCACCGGTGGATCCTCGAATTCGACCGGACCGAGCCGCGCGAGACCGATCCGCTCATGGGCTGGACCGGCTCGGGCGACATGCTGCAACAGGTGCGGCTCACCTTCGACACGCAGGAGGAGGCGGTGGCCTATGCCACCCGCGCCGGCCTGTCCTACCGGATCGACGAGCCGCAGAAGGCGATCCCGCGCAAGGGATTGTCATACTCCGACAATTTCAAGTTCAGCCGCACCGCGCCCTGGACGCACTGAAGCGCACTCACGGCTTGGCTGGGTGGCGCGCCCGAAAGGCGGCATAGGGCTCGGCCGCGTCCGGCACGTCGAGATGCACGAGGCGCATCGGCTGCTCGTCGAGCGGCCGGCACAGTTCGGCGTAGATCTCGGCACCGAGGAGCCCGAACCCGGCGGCGGTCTCGGCGGAATTGGCGAAATAGCCCTCGCGGATACCCGCCAGACGCATCGCCGCATGGCACATCGGGCAGGGACGCCCGCTCGCGTACATCACCGCGCCCTCGAGCTTCGGAGTGCCGAGCGCCTGGCCCGCCTCGCGCAGGGCCCGCAGTTCGGCATGGTCGGTGGGATCGTTGGTGAGGTGGATGCCGTTGGCCGCGCGGGCGATCACCGCGCCGTCCCGGACGAGGACGGCGCCATAGGGCCGGCCGCCCTGCGCGACGTTCGCGGCGGCGAGTTCCACCGCCTCGCGCAGGTAATTCTCATGCGTGCTCATCGGCGGCGTGTTCATCGACGGGTCTCCTTCTTCGATCGGACAGCTTAGCGGGCTCAGAACGCGTAGCGGACCTGGCAATAGGGGATGCGCTCGGCCATCAACGCCTTGAAGCGCGCGATCCACTGGGCCTTCCAGCGGGCACGGTAGCGCAGGTTGTCGCCCCCGCCCTCCGACCTCTTGGCCTCCTGGATATCGGGGCGCCACAGCAGCGCCTCGGCCTTGGGGTGCCAGCCGAGGTTGACCGCGTGGAGCCCGGCATTGTGGGTGAGCAGGATGACCTCGGCCTTGAGCTGGGCCTTGGCCGCCGGCCCGATGCCGGCGTCGAGGGCCTCGAACAGCGCGCCCCAATCCGCCTCCCAGCCCTCGTAGAGGATCACCGGCGAGAAATTCACGTGGACCTCGTAGCCGGCGGCCACGAAGTCGTCGATGGCCGCGATCCGCTCCATGATCGGCGCGGTGCGCACGTCGACGATCCGGGCGATGCCCTCGGGCATCAGCGAGAACCGGATGCGGGTCTTGCCCCGGGGCTCGTAGGCGAGGAGGTCGCGGTTGACCGCCTTGGTGGCGAAGGAGGCCTTGGCGTTGGGGATGTCGCGGAACAGGGCGACGAGGTCGCGCACGCCGTCCCCGAGGAGGGCGTCCACGGAAAGGTCGCCGTTCTCGCCGATGTCGTAGACCCACCGCTCCGGGTCGATCGTGTCGGGGGCGGTGAGCGGCCCCTGCTTGCCGGCGTGGCGCCGGATCGCCTCGCCGATCGCCTCGACGTTGACGAACAGCGAGATCGGGTTGGCGAAGCCCTTGCGCCGGGGCACGTAGCAATAGGCGCAGGCCATGGCGCAGCCGTTCGAGGTCGAGGGCGCGATGAAGTGGGCGCTGCGGCCGTTGGGGCGCAGGCTCAGGCCCTTCTTGACCCCGAGCACCAGGGTCGAGCGCTTGATGCGGACCCAATCCTCCACCGCGCCCGCGTTGCCGTGGAGGGTGGGGATGTTCCAGTGCGAGGGCACTTCGATCCGGGCCGCGTCCGGAAACCGGTCGAGGATGGCCCGGCCATGCGCGAAATCCGCCACCACGGGCTCATGGTAGATGGTGGCGACGTCGATGAGGTCGCGCGGCAGGTCCATGGCGTCGCCAGGAGGTCCGTCTCGGATCAGAGCCGGGCCAGCAGTTCGGCCTTCTTGGACGAGAACTCGGCCTCGGTGAGGACGCCCTTGGCGTGAAGCGCCGCGAGCTTCTCCAGGGTGGCGAGGACGTCGCCGCCCGCCGTCTCGGGCGCCGGCGCGGGCTCGGGGGGCGCCTCGGGGGCCGGCGCCATCGGCACCACCGGGTCGGGATAGAACGGACGCGGCTCGGGCGGGCGGGACTCGGGTGGACGGGACTCGGGCGGGCGGGACTCGGGCGGGCGGGACTCGGGCGGGCGCGGCGGCGTCTGGCCGTCGAGGCGCGTCAGCTGGTCGAGCTCGACGGGGCCGCCGCGGCCGCTGAAGCGCAGCCTGGTGCCGCCGCCCTGCGACAGCGAGACGCCGGAGATGTCGTGGATGCCGGTGTCGTAGAGCGAGAGCGCGCCGTCTGACTCGACGGCCAGGCGCCGGCTCTCGGGGAAATACGCGTAGCGCAGGCCGTTCTGGGCGCCGGAGGTGGAGGGCCGCCCGAGGTTGGCGGGCCACCACTGGCCCGCCGCGCCTCCCGTCCGGCCCGGCGCCGGCAGGGACCGGCTGAGCTCGTCGCACAGGGCGGCGACGCGGGCCTTGAGGGCGGTATCGAACATCTGCCCGATCATGATCATGCCGCCCGCCGACCATTGCCCGAAGCCGCCGAGGTCGGGATGGTTGAACTGGGCCATGGCGCCGTGGCCCGCCTCCAGCGCCTGGGCCAGGTGGCGGACCGCATCGAGCCCGACGCCGTGCCGATCGGCCAGCGCCTGGAGTTCGCCCGCCGCCTCGAAGCTCTGATCGGTCATGACTCGTCTCCTCCCCCGAGGCCGTCGCGACCCGCGCGCGGTCCTTACGGGACGTCGGTTCTCAGGACTGGACGAAAGCCCGGACGGCCGCAATCGTCCCCGGTGCGACGCAGCAATAATTTCTCGTGCGCGGGAGCTTCGGCATGGCGGGACGCGTTCACGTCGGATTCAGGCTCGCGTCCGCCGCCCGGAGCGGAACGGAGCCGACCTTCGGAGCAATGATGGCCGACGATTCGACGTTCCAGGCAGCCAAGGCGTCCACGCAGACCCGTTCGGCCCGTTCCCGCATCCGCGAAGGCGCACCCTACCCCCTCGGGGCCACCTGGGATGGGCTGGGCGTCAACTTCGCGCTGTTCTCGGCCCACGCTACCAAGGTCGAGCTGTGCCTGTTCGACGAGGCCGGCGAGCAGGAGATCGAGCGGATTGAGCTGCCGGAATACACCGACGAGATCTGGCACGGCTACCTGCCCGACGCCCGGCCCGGCACCATCTACGGCTACCGCGTCCACGGCCCCTACGAGCCCAAGGCCGGCCACCGCTTCAACCACAACAAGCTCCTGATCGACCCCTACGCCAAGGGCCTGGTCGGCTCCATCACCTGGAACCCGGCCCTGTTCGGCTACCAGATGGAGACCGGCGACGACCTGACCTTCGACGAGCGCGATTCCGCGCCGTTCACCCGCCGCAGCCGCGTCATCGACCCGGCCTTCACCTGGGGCCGCGACCGCAAGCCCAACGTGCCGTGGGAGAAGACCGTCTTCTACGAGACCCACGTGAAGGGCTTCACCAAGACCCATCCGCTGGTGCCCGAGCGCCTGCGCGGGACCTATGCCGGCCTCGGCAACCCGGCGGTGCTGGACTACATCAAGTCGCTGGGCGTGACCTCGGTGGAGCTGCTGCCCGTCCATGCCTTCGTGCAGGACGACTACCTCCAGGAAAAGAACCTGGTGAACTACTGGGGCTACAACACGATCTCGTTCTTCACGCCGGCGCGGCGCTACGCGGCGGTGCCGGACTTCGCCTTCTCCGAGTTCAAGGAGATGGTGGCGCGCATGCACGGGGCCGGCCTCGAGGTCATCCTCGACGTGGTGTACAACCACACCGCCGAGGGCAACGAGAAGGGCCCGACCCTGTCGTTCAAGGGCGTCGACAACGCCTCCTACTACCGGCTTCTGCCGGGCCAGGAGCAGTTCTACATCAACGACACCGGCACGGGTAACACCTTCAACCTGTCGCATCCCCGCGTGCTGCAGCTCGTCACCGATTCGCTGCGGTACTGGGCGACGGAGATGCGGGTCGACGGCTTCCGGTTCGACCTGGCCACCATCCTGGGCCGCGAGGCGCATGGCTTCGACGAGGGCGGCGGCTTCCTCGACACCTGCCTGCAGGATCCCGTGCTGAACCAGGTCAAGCTCATCGCCGAGCCGTGGGACTGCGGCCCGGGCGGCTACCAGGTCGGCGGCTTCCCGCCCGGCTGGGCCGAGTGGAACGACCGCTTTCGCGATGACGTGCGCGGCTACTGGCGCGGCAACGAGGGCCTGCTGCCGTCGCTGGCCTCGCGCATCACCGGCTCGGCCGACAAGTTCAACAAGCGCGGGCGCAAGCCTTGGGCGTCGGTGAACTTCATCTCGGCCCACGACGGCTTCACGCTCAACGACACGGTGTCGTACGACGAGAAGCACAACGAGGCCAACGGCGAGGGCAACCGGGACGGCCACGGCCACAACCTCTCCTACAACTACGGCGTCGAAGGCCCCACCGACGATCCGGCGATCAAGGCGGTGCGCAACCGCCAGATGCGCAACATGCTGGCGACCCTGTTCCTCTCGCGCGGCACCCCGATGCTGCTGGCCGGCGACGAGTTCGCCCGCACCCAGCGCGGCAACAACAACGCCTACTGCCAGGACAACGAGGTCTCGTGGATCGACTGGGAGGCGATCGGCTCGGACGAACGCGACCTCGCCGAGTTCACGCAGCGCCTGATGCACCTGCGCACGGCGCTGCCGATCCTCACCCGCGGCCGGTTCCTGACCGCGGCCTACGACGAGGACCTCGGCGTCAAGGACGTGACCTGGCTGCGGCCCGACGGGGCCGAGATGAGCACCGAGAACTGGGGCCAGGGCGACGCCCGCGCCATCGCGGTGCTGCTCGACGGCCGGGCCCAGGCCTCGGGCATCCACCGGCGCGGCGGCGATGCGACGCTGCTGTTCCTCTACAACGCGTACCACGACATGGTGTCGTTCATCCTGCCGGGCTCCGTCGGCGGCGCCGCCTGGACGCGGCTTCTCGACACCAACCTGCCCGACAGCCAGGAGGTCGTTCATGTGGACATCGGCGCCACCTACGACGTCACCGGCCGCTCGATGCTGATGTTCGTCCTCAAACCCGAAGAGACCCAGGGCGACGAGGTCACCGAGATGGAGCGCTCCTACCAGCACGTGATGCAGGCCTTCGAGCGGGCAAACATCGACACGGTCCGGTTCGAACCGCCGGCCACCTGAGCCCGGCGCGACGGCACCGATTCCATCCCATCCACCGGGCGCCGCCTCCACGAGGGGCGGCGCCCGCTTTTTTCGAAGGCGACCACCAATCGGAACGGGTATCGGCCCGGGGACTTATCGCAGGGCAACACCGCGCCATCCGCCGTCATCCCGACAGCGAGGCCGACACGAAACAACCGGTCAGGTCGTCGGGCGCCGCCGCGACGGCCCCGACCCGGCGCCCGTCACCGATCGAGAAGCCGGCACAGCATGAACGACTCACCCGAGAAGCCTCCGATCGGGATGCATGCGCGGGTTCGGACGGGGTTCTCGTCGGAGGTCGCCGATCCTCACAGCGATCTCTTCTTCGCGGCCGTGGAAGCGACGCGGATGCCGATGATCGTCAGCGATCCGCGCCAGCCCGACAACCCGATCCTGTTCGCCAACCGGGCCTTCATCGCTATGACGGGCTACACGCCCGAGGAGCTGGTGGGCCGCAACTGCCGGTTCCTGCAGGGACCGGAGACGGATGCGGGGACGGTGGCCGAGATCCGGCGGGCGATCGCGCGGCGGGAGGAATTCGCCACCGAGATCCTGAACTACCGCAAGGACGGCTCCACGTTCTGGAACGCGCTCTACCTGGCGCCGGTCTACAACGCCGCCAACGAGCTGGTGTACTTCTTCGGCTCCCAGCTCGACGTCTCGCGCCGCCGCGACGCCGAGGACGCCCTGGGGCAGGCCCACAAGATGGAGGCGCTCGGCCAGCTCACCGGCGGCATCGCCCACGACTTCAACAATCTCCTGCAGGTGATCGTCGGCTACGTGGACATCCTCGGCGTCGCCCTGGACAAACCCGACGGCGATCGCGGCCGGATGCGGCGCGCCACCGACAACATCCGCGCGGCGGCGGACCGGGCGACGATGCTCACGCAGCAGCTCCTGGCCTTCGCCCGCAAGCAGCATCTCGAGGGGCGCGCGGTCAACCTCAACGGCCTCGTCGAGGGCATGGGCGACCTCGCCACGCGGACGCTCGGGACCGGGATCGACCTCGACCTCGACCTCGCGCCCGACCTCTGGACCAGCCGGATCGACCCGACCCAGACCGAGGCCGCGCTCCTCAACGTCCTGATCAACGCCCGCGACGCGATGCCGGAGGGCGGCCGCGTCACGGTGAAGACCGAGAACGTGGCCGCGGACGCCGACGCCGGCGGCCGCTCGCCCGGCCTTCCGGGCGGGCGCCACGTCAGCGTCTCGGTGAGCGACACCGGCACGGGCATCGCCCCGGACGTGCTCTCGCGGGTGATGGACCCGTTCTTCAGCACCAAGGACGAGGGCAAGGGCACCGGGCTCGGGCTCTCGATGGTCTACGGCTTCGCCAAGCAGTCGGGCGGCGCGGTGCAGATCGAATCCGTGCTGGGCGAGGGCACCACGGTCCGTCTGTCCTTCCCCGCCAACGCGCAGGGCGAACGGCCGATGCAGGCGATCGCCTCCCGGCCCGTCGCCCCCCAGACCGGCACCGAGACGGTCCTGATCGTCGACGACCGCGACGACGTCGCGGAACTGGCCCGGACCATCCTGCGCGACTTCGGATACACCACGCTGACCGCCCGCAACGGCCGCGAGGCCCTCGACATCCTCGACCAGACCGAGACCGTCGACCTCCTGTTCACGGACCTCATCATGCCCGGCGGCATGAACGGGGTGACCCTGGCCCGCGAGGCCCGCCGCCTGCGCCCGCGGCTGAAGGTGCTCCTCACCACCGGCTACGCCGAAGCGGCCATCGAGCGGACCGATGCCGACGGGGCGGAGTTCGACCTCCTCAACAAGCCCTACCGCCGCACCGACCTGATCCGCCGCATCCGCGCCGTCCTCGACGGACCGACCGGGATCGACTGATGCGGCCTCCGCTTGATTCAAGCGGTGGCCGTATCGGCGAGCCCGCGCGGCGCCTGAGCGATGCCCATTTCCGCATCGCGACGTGATCGTCCGGAAATGGCATGAGGCGGCACGGACGACACGAGAGACGGCGCGATGCCACGGGGCGACAAGGGGAAGTACACCGACAAGCAGGTCCGCAAGGCCGAGCACATCGCCGAGTCCTACGAGGCCCGCGGCGTGCCCGAGGCGCAGGCTGAGGCGCGCGCCTGGGCCACCGTCAACAAGGACGACGGCGGCGGCAAGAAGCCGGGCGGCTCGGGCCGGGCCAAGGTTTCCACCCGCACCGCCGAGGAGCGCTCGGCCTCGGCCAGGAAGGGGGCCGCCACCCGCAGGCGCAACGCGGCGGAGCGCAAGGCGGACTGACGTCCCGGCGCTTCATCCACCGAACGGGCGCGGCATCCGGAACGGCAGCATCAGGCGCACCAGCGGGTTCTTGAAACGATCGAGGGACAGGCTCTCGTGGACCGGTTTCACGGGGCGCCCGCACAGGGTCGAGGACAGGAGCGAGCGGGCGTAGAACGGCGTGTCCTCGAAGGTCCGCACCACGCTGGCGCGGCCGTCGTCGCTGCGCGTCGGGCGCGGCATCCGCCAGAACCCGGTCTTCGGCAGCTCGGCGGCCACCGGCGGCGCGATCTCGCGGGCGGTGCCGTCGGCGTCGAAGCGCAGGGTGAGGTTCTGGGTGGTGCCGTCGCGGCGGACCACGTCGTAGAGGATCGCCGCCCCCGGCTTGAGGTCGGCCCTGCACCAGGTCCACCGCGAGAAGGCGTCCTCCAGGGGCTCGTCGCCGTGGTTGGTGTCGAAATAGGCGGTGCCCGACCAGTTCACCGCGGGCTCGCTGAGCGCCACGGTGACGGGGGAGGCCGGCGCCATCGGCCACCAGCGGTGGCGGCCGGCGGCGTCGAGGGTCTGGGGCGCCTGGGTGATCCCGCCCGGCCGCACGGTGATGGTGCCGCGCACCGGCGAGGGGATCGGCGCGGTGACCTCGTCGAGGCGGATCGTCAGGCTGGTGCCGTCCCAGGCCATGGCGCTCGGGCCGATGCGGATGCTGCGCGCGTCCCGCGACAGGGATTTCGCGCCGCGCTCGGTCATGCAGAAGCTGTTGCGGCCTTCGCCGTAAAGGACGACGTTGACCGCGCAATGCGCGAACGGGTCCCGGCTCGTGTCCCAGGCGTAATAGGGCGAGAACACGCTGCCGATGAAGGCGATGACGGTGAGCCCCTGCGTGCCGTCTTCGCTCAGGGCGTCGACGTACCACCAGACGTAGCCACCCGGCCCGACCGGGGTGTCGAAGCGCGGCGCGAGGGCCGATCCGCCGGGAGATCCGCCAGGAGGCTGTCGGCCGCCAGCCGGCCCGACTGGGCCGCCATCGGCACCCCCGGCCCCGGATGGACGCTGCCCCCCGCCAGATACAGGCCGGGCAGGCGCGTGCGCGCCCCCGGCCGCTTGAACGAGGCCATCCAACCGTGCGAGGCGCGGCCGTAGAGGGCGCCACCCGTCGCCGGAAACAGGCCCGCGAAGCCCGCCGGATCGGTGACCACCATCCCCGGCTCCTCGTTCAGCGTCAGTCCGGCGGCCTGCAGCCGACGACGCAGGTTGGTCTCGCATTGGCGCAACTCCGTGGGGTCGAGGGGGCGCTCGCCGGTGGCGGGCGCGTTGACGAGGCAAAGCAGGCGTTCCGGGCCGTCGACCGCCGGCACGGCCGCGTCGCCACGGTCCTGGGCGCAGATGTAGACCGTGGGATCGGCCGGCAGGCGCCGGCCTTTGCGCAGTTCCGCGAACTCGCTGGCGTAATCGTCCGAGAAGAACACCGTGTGGCGCACGAGGGGAAACCCCTCGGGCCGGGCGTTCATGCAGAACGTCACCGCCGAGAGCGACCGCTCGGCGAGCGCCACCGGGTCGGTGACCCGCGCGGCCTCGGGTCCGAACAGGCCCGCGCCCAGGGCCGCGACATCGGCATTGGCCACCACCGCGTCCGCCGCGATGCGCTCGCCGCCGGCGAGTTCGACCCCGGCCACCGCACCGCCCTCGACCACGATCCGCGCCACATCGGCACCGTAGCGGAAGCTGGCGCCGCGCGCGGCGGCGAGATCGGCGCAGGCCTGCGCCAGCCGGCTGAGGCCGCCCTCGATGGTCCAGACGCCCTGCGCCTCCACATGCGCCACCAGCATCAGGGTGGCGGGCGCCTCGAACGGCGAGGCGCCGCAATAGGTGGCGTAGCGTCCGAACAGCTGGCGCAGGCGGGGATCGCGAAAATAGTCGCCCAGCGCCCCCCACAGGGTCGAGAAGGGCTGGATGCGCCAGAGGTCGCCGATCCCCGACAGGCCGACCCGGCGCCCGAGCTCGACCGGATTGGGCCGCGTGCCCCGGATGAACGGCCCCTCCAGGGTGCGATAGACCTCGCCGGCCCTGGCGCAGAACCGGCGGTAGCCCTCCGCCTCGCGGGCCCCGGCGAAGGCGCCGATGGCGTCCACGCTCGCCTCGTGGTCGGCGAAGAGATCGAGGCGCCGGTCGCCGCGCCAGGCGTGGCGGGCCAGGATCGCGGCGGGCGTGAGCGCGACGCTGGCGCCGAGATCGGCGCCCGCCTCCGCAAAGATCTCCTCGAACACCCAGCGCATGGTGAAGACGGTGGGGCCGGCCTCGATGGCGCGCCCGGCCACCCCGACGCTGCGCATCTTGCCGCCGGGCTTCGGCCCCCGTTCGAGAACGGTGACGTCGAGGCCGGCATGGGCCAGCCGCAACGCCGACACCAGCCCCGCGATCCCCGCTCCGATGACGACGACCCTGTCACCCTGCACCCGGTCCCCTCCCTGCCGCCGCCACGAGACGGCTTGACGAGTGTCAACTTAATCTGACACTTTGAAATGACAACTTGAAAAGACATGGGAGTGGCGGACATGGATGCCAACCGGCGCATCGAGCGGACCCTGGACAATGCCGTGGCCCATGCGGAGGCGCCCGGTGCGCCACCGCGCCTGGCGGAAGCGATTCGCTACGGGGTCTTTCCCGGCGGCCACCGCATCCGCCCGCGGCTCTGCCTTTCGGTGGCCCGCGCCTGCGGCGACGACGATCCGGTCGGGGCCGATGCGGCCGCGGCCGCGATCGAGCTCCTGCACTGCGCCTCCCTCGTTCACGACGACCTGCCCTGTTTCGACGACGCGCCGATGCGCCGGCAGAAGCCCTCGGTGCATGCGGCCTTCGGCGAGCCCCTGGCGGTGCTCACCGGGGACGCGCTCATCGTCCTCGCCTTCGAGACCCTGGCGCGGGGCGCCGCACGCCATCCCGCCCGCCTCGCCTCCCTCGTCGGCCTCGTCGCCCGCGCGGTCGGCTCGCCCGTCGGCATCGTGGCGGGCCAGGCCTGGGAATCGGAACTCACGGTCGGCCTCACCGAATACCAGCAGGCCAAGACCGGGGCCTTGTTCGCCGCCGCCACCGTGACCGGCGCGGCCGCGGCCGGCGCTCCCCCCCTGCCCTGGCGCCTGCTCGGCGAATGCCTCGGCGAGGCCTACCAGGTCGCCGACGACCTGAGCGACGTCGCCTGCCGCCAGGAGGAGATCGGCAAGCCGGTGGGCCGCGACGCCACCCTCGGCCGCCCCAACGCGGCGGCCTTGCTCGGGGTCGGCGGCGCCATGGCCCGGCTGCGCCACCTCGTGGCCGAGGCGGTGGAGGTCATCCCGCCCTGCCCCGGCGCGGAGGTCCTGCGCGCCGAGATCGTCGCCCAGACCCGCCTGTTCCTGCCGCCGAGCCTCGCCTCCGAAAAGCTCTTCGCGCTTGCGTGAGCGGGACATGGCGGAACTCCGCGCGCCGCCGGTCCTCCATGCGACCGGTGCGCCCCGTTCCTGGCGCGAACGCTGGCTCGCCTTCCGCAACCGCACGGTGGCACGGCCCGGCTTCCAGCGCTGGGCCGCGGGCTTTCCCCTGACGCGCGGCATCGCGCGGGCCAACACCCGCGCCTTGTTCGACCTGTGCGCCGGCTTCGTCTACTCGCAGACCCTGTTCGCCTGCGTTCGCCTCGACCTGTTCGCCGTGCTGGAGCCGGGGCCGCGCACCGTCGACTGGCTCGCCGTGCGCCTCGACCTGCCGCCGGAGCGCTGCCTGCGCCTCCTGAAGGCCGCCGCCTCCCTCGATCTCCTCACCCGCCTGCCCGACGGCCGCTTCGCCCTGGCCGACCTCGGCGCCGCGCTGATCGGCAACCCCGCCATCGCCGCGATGGTCGAGCATCACGCCATGCTCTACGACGACCTGCGCGATCCGGTCGCCCTGTTGCGGGGCGAGGCCGGCCCGACCCGGCTGTCCGCCTACTGGCCCTATGCCGACGGCGGCCGCCCCGAGGCGGTCGGCCCCGAATCGGTGGCGCCCTACAGCGGCCTGATGGCCGCCTCCCAGGCCTTCATCGCGCAGGACATCCTCGACGCCTATCCCCTGGGCACGCATCGGCGGCTGATGGACGTCGGCGGCGGCGAGGGCGCCTTCCTCGCCGCCGCCGCGGCCCGCGCGCCGGACCTTTCCCTCGTCCTGTTCGACCTCGAGCCCGTGGCGGCACGGGCCCGCCGCCACTTCGCCGCCGCCGGCCTCGCCGGGCGCGCCACCGCCCACGGCGGCAGTTTTCGCGAGGATCCCCTGCCCTCGGGGGCCGACCTGATCTCCCTGGTGCGCGTGGTCCACGACCACGACGACGACACCGTCCGGGTCCTGCTGCGCAAGGTCCGCGATGCGCTGGCATCCGGCGGCACCCTGCTCATCGCCGAGCCGATGGCCGGCACGCCCGGGGCCGCGCCGATCGCCGACGCCTATTTCGGCTTCTATCTCCTCGCCATGGGCACCGGCCGCTGCCGCAGCCCGGCCGAGCTGGCGCCGCTGCTGGCCGAGGCGGGCTTCGCCCGGCCCCGCGAGATCGCCACCCGCCGCCCGCTCTTGACCCGGCTCGTCACCGCGACGGCGGTTTGAGACGCATCCCGGTGCGAGTGACAAGCCAACTTGACACTCGCGGCCGTAAATAAGAGTTGACGTTCCGAAGTGTCTATCTAGGATGACACAGACAGAACCAGCCGGACGCAAAAGGCGGGGAGGATCATTCGATGCAAGCCCGAGCCGTCGTCCTCCACGAGCCAGAGCGGCTCAACCTCGAAGACCTCGCCATCGACGCCCCCGGCCACGACGACGCCGTGGTCGCGGTGCGCTGGAGCGGCATCAGCACCGGCACGGAGCGCCTGCTCTGGTCGGGCCGGATGCCGCCCTTCCCCGGCATGGGCTACCCCCTGGTCCCCGGCTACGAGTCGGTCGGCGAGGTGGTGGAAGCCGGCGAGGGCTCCGGCCTGCGGGTCGGCCAGACCGTCTTCGTTCCCGGCGCCCGCTGCTTCGGCCCGGTGCGCGGCCTGTTCGGGGGCGCCGCCTCCCACCTCGTCAGCGCCGGCTCGCGCCTGGTGCCGGTCGATGCCTCGCTCGGCGAGCGCGGCATCCTCATCGCCCTGGCCGCCACCGCCTATCACGCCCTGCGCCACGTGGTTCCGGGCCAACGCTCCCTCATCGTCGGCCACGGCGTCCTCGGACGCCTGCTCGCCCGCCTCACCGCCATCGCCGGCGGCCTTCCGATCGTGTGGGAGACCAACCCGGTCCGGGCCGCGGGCGACCACGGCTACGCGGTGATCGACCCGGTCTACGACGAGCGCCGCGACTACGCCGCCATCACCGACGTGAGCGGCGACGCGGGCCTCCTCGACACCCTGATCGGGCGGCTGGCGCCCGGCGGAGAGGTCGTGCTGGCGGGCTTCTACGAAGCATCCCTCTCCTTCGCCTTCCCCCAGGCCTTCATGCGCGAGGCCCGCATCCGGGTCGCCGCGCAATGGCAGCCGGACGATCTCGCCGCGGTGATGGCGCTGATCGAGGGCGGGCGCCTGAGTCTCGACGGCCTGATCACCCATCGCAGCCCGACGGCGGCGGCGGAGCAGGCCTATCGCACGGCCTTCGGCGAGCCGGAGTGCCTGAAGATGATCCTCGATTGGAGCACCCGTTCATGAACATCCCGCTGAACGGAGCCGCGCTCAAGGGCGCGGAGGCCATGCAGTCCCAGAACCTGCGCATCGAAGCCGGCATCGAGCCCGATCCGGTGCCGACCAAGGCCACCAAGGAGACGCAGATCATCGCGATCTACGGCAAGGGCGGCATCGGCAAGTCGTTCACCCTGGCCAACCTCAGCTACATGATGGCCCAGCAGGGCAAGAAGGTCCTGCTCATCGGCTGCGACCCCAAGAGCGACACCACCTCGCTCCTGTTCGGCGGCCGCGCCTGCCCCACGATCATCGAGACCTCGACGAAGAAGAAGCTCGCCGGCGAGCAGGTCGCCATCGGCGACGTCTGCTTCAAGCGCGACGGCGTCTACGCGATGGAGCTCGGCGGGCCGGAGGTCGGCCGCGGCTGCGGCGGGCGCGGCATCATCCACGGCTTCGAACTCCTGGAGAAGCTCGGCTTCCACGAGTGGGGCTTCGACTACGTGCTGCTCGACTTCCTCGGCGACGTGGTCTGCGGCGGCTTCGGCCTGCCGATCGCCCGGGACATGTGCCAGAAGGTCATCGTCGTCGGCTCCAACGACCTGCAGTCGCTGTATGTGGCCAACAACGTCTGCTCGGCGGTGGAATATTTCCGCAAGCTCGGCGGCAACGTCGGCGTCGGCGGCCTCGTCATCAACAAGGACGACGGCACCGGCGAGGCCCAGGCCTTCGCCGAGGCGGTCGGCATCCCGGTCCTGGCCTCGATCCCGGCCGACGACGACATCCGCAAGAAGAGCGCGAACTACGAGATCATCGGCCGGCCCGAGAGCCAATGGGGCTCGCTGTTCGCCGACCTCGCCCAGAACGTCCACGACGCCAAGGCCAACCACCCGACGCCGCTCAGCCAGGACGGCCTGCTCGGCCTGTTCAAGGGCGAGGCGGTGGGCCGCGGCGTGACGCTGGTGCCCGCCACCTTCGAGGACATGTGCGGCACGGCCCACGTCGTGAAGCCGTCCCTCGAAGTCATCTACGACGAGGTTTGAGGGCACCATGGCCGTCACCCTCGACATCGCCGACCTGCGCGCCCGTAAGGAGCGCCCCGCCTCGACGCTCGCCGCCCCCCCGGTTCCGGCCGAGGCGGTCAACCTGGCCGCCACCACCGGCGACGGCCTCGGCTGCCACTCCGGCAAGGCGGCGATGACGGCGGCGGCCGAGGCCGCCGGCATGTCCGAGACCCTCGATCAACTGCGGGCGGACTACCCGCAGGGGCCGCACGACCAGCCCCAGAGCATGTGCCCCGCCTTCGGCTCCCTGCGCGTCGGCCTGCGTATGCGCCGCACCGCGACGATCCTGTCGGGCTCGGCCTGCTGCGTCTACGGCCTCACCTTCACCTCGCATTTCTACGGGGCCAAGCGGACGGTGGGCTACGTGCCCTTCAATTCCGAATCCCTGGTGACGGGCAAGCTGTTCGAGGACATCCGCGAGGCGGTGTTCGAGGTGGCCAAGCCCGCCGACTACGACGCCGTCGTCGTCATCAACCTGTGCGTCCCCACCGCCTCCGGCGTGCCGCTGCGCCTCCTGCCCAAGGAGATCGACGGGGTCCGCATCATCGGCATCGACGTGCCGGGCTTCGGCGTCCCCACCCACGCGGAAGCCAAGGACGTGCTGGCCGGCGCGATGCTCAAGGTCGCCCGCACCGAAGTCGAGCAGGGCCCGGTCCAGGCGCCCCGCAGCGGCCGCTCCGAGCGCCCCACCGTGGCGCTGCTCGGCGAGATGTTCCCCGCCGACCCCGTCGTGATCGGGTCGATGCTGGAGCCGCTGGGTCTGGCCGCCGGTCCCGTCGTGCCCACCCGCGAATGGCGCGAGCTCTACGCCGCCCTCGATTGCGCGGCCGTGGCGGCGATCCACCCGTTCTACACCGCCTCCATGCGCGAGTTCTCGCTGGCCGGCCGCCCCATCGTCGGCTCGGCCCCGGTGGGCCACGACGGCACCGCCGACTGGCTCGACCGGATCGGCGAGGCCTGCGCGGTGCCCCGCGCCACCGTCGAGGCCGCCAAGAACCGGTTCCTGCCGATGATCAAAGGCGTGCTCGCCGCCGCCCCGATCGCGGGCCGGATCACCCTCTCGGGCTACGAGGGCTCGGAGCTCCTGGTGGGCCGGCTCCTCGTCGAGAGCGGCGCCGACCTGCGCTACGTCGGCACCGCCTGCCCGAGGACGCCCTATTCGGAGGCCGACCGCGACTGGCTCGAGGCCCGCGGGGTCGAGGTCCGCTACCGCGCCTCCCTCGAGGACGACCTCTACGCCATGCATCACTTCAAGCCGGATCTCGCCATCGGCACCACCCCGGTGGTGCAGAAGGCCAAGGAGATGGCGCTGCCCGCCCTCTACTTCACCAACCTCATCTCCGCCCGCCCGCTCATGGGCGTCGCCGGTGCCGGGTCGCTGGCCAAGGTCATCAACGCGGCGCTGGGCAACCGGCCCCGGTTCGACCGGATGCGCGATTTCTTCGCCGGCGTCGGCGAGGGCCATGCCGCCGGCATCTGGGAGGAGGTTCCGCAGCTCCGCCAGAACGTCGCCTCGGCCAAGCGCGAGAAGCCCGCGCACAATCCGATCGGGGAGATGGCCTGATGCTCGTCCTCGATCACGACCGGGCCGGCGGCTACTGGGGCGCCGTCTACGTCTTCACCGCCATCAAGGGATTGCAGGTCGTCATCGACGGCCCCGTCGGCTGCGAGAACCTGCCCGTCACCTCGGTGCTGCACTACACCGACGCGCTGCCGCCGCACGAACTGCCCATCGTCGTCACGGGGCTGGCCGAGGAAGAACTCGGCCGCCACGGCACCGAGGGCGCGATGAAGCGGGCCCATGCCACCCTCGACCCGGGCATGCCGAGCGTGGTCGTCACCGGCTCGATCGCCGAGATGATCGGCGGCGGCGTGACGCCCGAGGGCACCAACATCCAGCGGTTCCTGCCGCGCACCATCGACGAGGACCAGTGGCAGACCGCCGACCGGGCGATGTCCTGGCTCTGGCAGGAGTACGGCGCCAGGAAGTTCGCCAAGAAGGGCATTCCCGCACGGCCCGCCCGCAAGGACGGCGAGAAGCCGCGGGTCAACATCATCGGCCCGGCCTACGGCACCTTCAACATGCCCTCCGACCTCGCCGAGATCCGCCGCCTCGTCGAGGGCATCGGCGCCGAGGTGAACCTGGCCTTCCCGCTCGGATCGCACCTGGCCGACGTGCCCAAGCTCGTGAACGCGGACGCCAACATCTGCCTCTACCGCGAGTTCGGCCGCCTGCTGTGCGAGGCCCTGGAGCGCCCCTACCTGCAGGCGCCCATCGGCATCCACGCCACCACCAAGTTCCTGCGCAAGCTCGGCGAGATCCTGGGGGTGGACCCCGAGCCCTTCATCGAGCGTGAGAAGCACACCACCATCAAGCCGGTGTGGGACCTGTGGCGGTCGGTGACCCAGGACTTCTTTGGGACGGCGAGCTTCGGCATCGTCGCCTCCGAGACCTACGCCAGGGGCGTGCGCCGCTTCCTCGAGGACGAGATGGGGCTGCCCTGCACCTTCGCGGTCTCGCGGCTGGCCGGCGCCAAGACCGACAACGCGGCGGTGCGCGAGCTCATCGCCACCAACCCGCCGCTGGTGCTGTTCGGCTCGTTCAACGAGCGCATGTACGCGGCCGAGAGCGGCTGCCGGGCGGTGTTCGTGCCGGCCTCCTTCCCCGGCGCCATCATCCGGCGCCACACCGGCACGCCGTTCATGGGCTTCTCCGGGGCGACCTACCTCGTCCAGGAGGTCTGCAACGCCCTGTTCGACATGCTCTTCCACATCATCCCCCTCGCCCGCGACATGGATGCGGTCGAGGCGACCCCGGCCCGGCTCCACCGCGAGCTGCCCTGGGACGACGAGGCCCGCACGCTGCTCGACGACTTCGTCGAGCGCCAGCCGGTCCTGGTGCGGATCTCCATGGCCAAGCGCCTGCGCGACGCCGCCGAACGCGGCGCCCGCGGCGAGGGGCTCGAACGGGTCGCCGAGACCCACGTCGCCCGCGCGCACGACGGGCTCAAGCAGGGAGTCGCCGCATGACCGCGTCCGCCGCACCCGCGCACACCCCTCCATCCGCTTTCCCGCACACAGCATTCCCGGCGCCGCGCACCGCGTCCCGCGAACAGGAGCCCCACGTCATGCAACGCACGCTCAACCCGATGTCGTCGCGCCAGCACCAGGACGAAATTCAGTTCCGGGTCATCCTGGCCGCGACCTACCCGTTCTTCCTGATCGCGGCCGTGGCCCAGCGCCTGGCGCCTGGCGCATCCGACGCGCGCCGCCTGCCCGCCCAGCGCCGCTCGGTCTTCGCCGAAGCCAAGGCCATGGCGGTCCAAGCGATTCCCTTCGCCTTCATGGGCTGACGCAGCCGTCACGGCCGCCCCCATCGAAGGATCCCCCATCCGCCGGGCCGCACTCTGGTCCCGGCGATACCCGCCGCACCGCATCGGCGCGGCTTGTCAGAGCGGAGGCTCACAGCAATGGCAAATGGAATAGTCGAAAAACCGAGCAGCCTGTCCGGGCTGACGGAGCCGGAAGCCAAGGAGTTCCACGCGATCTTCTTGACGAGCTTCATCATCTTCACGGCGGTCGCCGTGGTCGCGCATATCCTCGTCTGGATGTGGCGTCCGTGGCTGCCCGGCCCCAAGGGCTACGCCGCCCTCGATACCGTCACGAGCGCCGCGCACGGCCTCGTCTCGCTGATCTCGTAAGGAGGAGCACACCATGCACAAGGTTTGGCTTCTTTTCGATCCCCGCCGGACACTGGTGGCCCTGTTCACCTTCCTGTTCATCCTGGCGCTGCTGATCCACTTCATCTTGCTCAGCACCGACCGGTTCAACTGGCTGGAAGGCCCCAAGGCCCAGAAGGCGGCGCACGCGCTGTCCATCGTCGCCCCGACTCCGACCTGATCGGATCACCCTCGCGCGTCCGGGCCGGTTCGCCGTCCGGACGTGCCGACCTCCCATCCCCTCATCGATGGGCCTGCCTCGGGCGGGGCGCCGACACTCCGTCGGCCCCGCCCGAGGCGTCCCATGCCGGCGCCGCAGTCCCATAGCGCGCCGGAAACCAAGTCGAGGTCTCCGCCATGGCGATGCTGAGTTTCGAACGAAAATACCGGGTCCGCGGCGGCACCCTCGTCGGCGGCGACCTGTTCGATTTCTGGGTCGGGCCGTTCTACGTCGGCTTCTTCGGTGTCACGACGCTGTTCTTCTCGGTGCTGGGCACCGCGCTGATCGTCTACGGCGCCGCCCTGGGACCGACCTGGAACATCTGGCAGATCAACATCGCGCCCCCCGACCTGAAGTACGGGTTGGCGCTGGCCCCGCTCAAGGAGGGCGGGCTCTGGCAGATCATCACCTTCTGTGCCGTGGGCTCGTTCGTGTCCTGGGCCCTGCGCGAGGTCGAGATCTGCCGCAAGCTCGGCATCGGCTACCACGTGCCGTTCGCCTTCGCGGTGGCGATCTTCGCCTACGTGGCGCTGGTGGTGATCCGGCCGTTCCTGATGGGCGCCTGGGGCCACGGCTTCCCCTACGGCATCCTCAGCCACCTCGATTGGGTGTCGAACACCGGCTACCAGTACCTGCACTTCCACTACAATCCGGCCCACATGCTGGCGGTGTCGTTCTTCTTCACGACGACCTTCGCCCTGTCGCTCCACGGCTCGCTCATCCTCTCGGCCACCAACCCCGGCAAGGGCCAGGTGGTGAAGACCCCCGAGCACGAGGACACCTTCTTCCGCGACACCATCGGCTACTCGATCGGCACGCTGGGCATCCACCGCCTCGGCCTGTTCCTCGCGCTCTCGGCGGGCTTCTGGAGCGCCGTGTGCATCATCATCAGCGGACCCTTCTGGACCCAGGGCTGGCCGGAATGGTGGGGCTGGTGGCTCAATCTCCCGGTCTGGCGCTGACGAGCGGAAAGGGAAACACCCGCCATGGCATATTACCAGAACATCTTCACAGCGGTGCAGGTCAGGCCGGTCGTCCCCGACCTCGGGGTTCCGGTGGACTCCGACAAGCGCTGGGGCAAGCCCTTCAACAGCTACCTGATGGGCCTCATCGGCAACGCCCAGGTCGGGCCGATCTACGGGGGATACCTCGGTATCCTCTCCCTGACCTGCGGTCTCATCGCCTTCGAGATCATCGGCCTCAACATGTGGGCCAGCGTGAACTGGGACCCGATCCAGTTCGTCCGCCAGCTGCCCTGGCTCGCCCTCGAGCCGCCCCTGCCCAGGCACGGCCTGCGGGTGCTGCCCCCGCTCAACGAAGGCGGCTGGTGGCTGATCGCCGGCTTCTTCCTCACCGCCTCGGTGATGCTGTGGTGGGTGCGCCTTTTCCGCCGCGCTCAGGCCCTGGGGCTGGGCTACCACGTCCCCTGGGCCTTCGCCTCGGCGATCTGGCTCTACCTCGTCCTCGGCTTCATCCGGCCGGTGATGATGGGCTCCTGGAGCGAGGCGGTGCCCTTCGGCATCTTCCCGCACCTCGATTGGACCGCCGCCTTCTCGCTGCGCTACGGCAACCTCTTCTACAACCCGTTCCACATGCTCTCGATCGTCTTCCTCTACGGGTCGACGCTGCTGTTCGCCATGCACGGGGCGACCATCCTGGCGGTGAGCCGCTTCGGCGGCGAGCGTGAGATCGACCAGATCGTCGATCGCGGCACGGCCACCGAGCGCGCCGCCCTGTTCTGGCGCTGGACCATGGGCTTCAACGCCACCATGGAATCGATCCACCGCTGGGCCTGGTGGTTTGCCGTCCTCACCACCCTCACCGGCGGCATCGGCATCCTGCTCACCGGCACCGTCGTCGACAATTGGTACCTCTGGGCGGTCAAGCACGGCGTCGCGCCGAGCTATCCGGAAGTCTACGCCCCGATCGTCGATCCCTTGAGCGCCACGGGGGCAGCCAAATGAGAGTCTTCTTCACCGTCGTCGGGGCCGCGATCGCCTTCTTCCTCACGGTCGCGATGTTCGGGACCGCCGGGTGGGACCGCCCGCCCCTCGTCACCAGCCAGAACGGCTATCGCGGCACCGCGATGGCCCAGGTCGAGACCAAGGCGGACGCCGCCGAGGTCAAGGCCGCCAACGTGGCGCCCGCCCCCGCCGATCCGGCGGAGCCGGGCGAGGAACTCGCCGGCAAGACCTACGAGAACGTCCAGGTCCTGCAGAACATCACCACCAACGAGTTCAACCGCCTGATGGCCTCGATGACGGAGTGGGTCTCCCCCGAACAGGGCTGCACCTACTGCCACAACACCGAGAACATGGCCGACGACAGCCTCTACCAGAAGAAGGTCGCCCGCCGGATGCTGCAGATGACCCAGCACATCAACAGCACCTGGAAGGACAAGCATGTGGGCGGCGCCGGCGTCACCTGCTACACCTGCCACCGCGGCCAGCCGGTCCCGGCCAACATCTGGTTCACCGACCCCGGCCCCAACGCCACCTCGGGCTTCGTACCCCGCAACAACGGGCAGAACATGGCCTCGCCCTCGGTGGGCCTCGCCTCGCTGCCCTACGACACCCTGACCGAGTACTTCTCGACCAAGAACATCGACGAGACCGCGATCCGCGTGAACGCCACCACGGCGCTGCCGACCTCGAAGGGCAAGCCGATCCAGGAGGCCGAGAAGACCTTCGGCCTGATGATCCACATGTCGCAGGGGTTGGGGGTCAACTGCACCTTCTGCCACAACACCCGGGCGGTCTCCGACTGGTCGCAGAGCACGCCCCAGCGCACCACCGCCTGGCACGGCATCCGGATGGTCCGGGACATCAACGGCGACTACATGGAGCCCTTGACCTCGACCTTCCCGGCCAACCGCCTCGGCGCCCTGGGCGACGTGCCCAAGGTGAACTGCACCACCTGCCACAACGGCGTCAGCAAGCCCCTCAACGGCGCCAACGTGATCGACGCCTACCCGGAACTCGCCGCACCGGTGGTGGCGGCGGCCGCGACCACCGAGCCGGCCCCCCCGGCACCGGCGCCCGCGGCACCGACCCCCGAGCAGAAGCCGCCGCAGTAGCCGCGCCCGGCCCAAGGCCCGAGACGACGACGAGGCCGCCGGACCCGAGGTCCGGCGGCCTTTCGCGTTGGCGGGCGAAGCCGCCGGCCGAGCCCCGCCGCGCGTGCGGCGGATGCCGCCGACCGGTGACGGCCCAAGACCCGAGACCCAAGACCCGAGACCCGAGACCCGACATCCAAAACTCACGGCCCACGGCCGGCGGCACGGGGGCGCCCCGGCCTAAGGTTGCGATGACGAATTTCTGCTATCGATCGGCGGTCCGATCGATTCGGCGGCTAACGTGTGTGACCAACGTCATATTCGTGATGCGGGCGGACGGTTAGGAACCGGTCGGACGAACGGACCAGCAGGGCGGGTGGGCGCAGCATGAAGACGCGCGGATCGACGGAGATCGTCTCGGCCCTGGCCCGCTGCCGCGCGGCCTTCATCGGCGTCGGCGTGATGAGCGGGCTCATCAACGTCCTGTATCTGACCGGCTCGTTCTTCATGCTCGAGGTCTACGACCGCGTGATCCCGAGCCGGAGCGTGCCGACCCTGGTCGGCCTCGTGGTCCTGGCCCTCGTCCTCTACGCCTTCCAGGGCGTCCTCGAGATGCTGCGCTCGCGCATCCTGGCCCGCGTCGGGGCCGCCCTCGACGAGGCCCTGAGCGCGCGGGTGTTCGACATCGTGGTGAGGGCGCCGCTCAAGGGGGCCGCCCCCGGCGACGGGCTGCTGCCGCTGCGCGACCTCGACCAGCTGCGCGCCTTCCTCTCGGGCACCGGCCCCTCCGCCCTGTTCGATCTGCCGTGGATGCCGATCTACGTCGGCATCTGCTTCCTGTTCCATCCGCTGATCGGCGTCGCCGCGGTGGCCGGCGCCGCGATCCTGGCGGTCCTGACCTATCTCACCGACCGCTCGACGCGGGAGCCCTCGCAGACCTCGACCGCCCACGGCATGCGCCGCAACGGCCTGGCCGAAGCCGGCCGGCGCAACGCCGAGGTGCTGGCGGCGATGGGCATGCAGGGCCGGCTCGCCACCCGCTGGGGGGTCGCCAACCGCGACTACATGGACTCGCAGCAGCAGGTCGCCGACGTGGCCGGCGGCTACGGTGCCGGCTCCAAGGTCTTCCGCATGGCGCTGCAGTCGGGGGTTCTGGCGCTGGGCGCCTGGCTCGTCATCAACAACCAGGCCTCGGCGGGCATCATCATCGCCTCCTCGATCCTGGTGGCCCGCTCCCTCGCCCCGGCCGAGCTCGCCATCGCCAACTGGAAGGGGTTCGTGCAGGCCCGCCAGAGCTGGGCGCGGCTGTCGGAATTGTTCGCGCGCATCCCGGCCACCGGCCAGCCCCATTCCCTGCCGGCCCCGAGCCAGTCGGTCACCGTGGAGGGCGTCAGCATCGCCCCCCCCGGTGCCCAGCGCCTCGTGGTGCAGGACCTCAGCCTCGGCCTGAAGGCCGGGCAGGGCCTGGGCATCATCGGGCCGAGCGCATCGGGCAAGTCCTCGCTGGTGCGCGCCCTCGTCGGGGTGTGGCCGCCGCTGCGTGGCAAGGTCCGCATCGACGGGGCCGCCCTCGACCAGTGGTCGAGCGCGGACCTCGGACCCCACATCGGCTTCCTGCCGCAGGAGGTCGAGCTGTTCGGCGGCACGGTCGCCGAGAACATCGCCCGCTTCGACCCCGACGCGTCCTCGGCCGACATCATCGCCGCGGCCAAGGCGGCGGGCGTCCACGACCTCATCCTGCGCCTGTCGGAGGGCTACGACACCCGGCTCGGCGAGAACGGCGCCGGCCTCTCGGCGGGCCAGCGCCAGCGGGTCGGCCTCGCCCGCGCCCTCTACGGCGATCCCTTCCTCGTCGTCCTCGACGAGCCCAACGCCAACCTCGACAACGAGGGCGAGAACGCCCTCACCCAGGCGATCCTCGGCGTGCGCCAGCGCGGCGGCATCTGCGTCGTCGTCGCCCATCGCCCGAGCGCGCTCGCCGCCGTCGACCTGATCCTGATGATGGCCGACGGCCGCGCCCAGGCCTTCGGTCCCAAGGACGAGGTCCTGAAGCGCGTCCTGCGCACCGCGCCGGCGGAGGCGGCGGTGCCGCGGGCGGCCACCCCCGGTGCCGTGACGCTGCAGGAAAGCGCCTGACCCTTTTCGAGAGAGCGCCCCCATGACCGCCGCCGTCCAGACCGTCGCCTTTTCCCCCGTCGCGCCGGCGCTGCCGCGGGACGCCGCCCACGGCTCGATCCGCCGTCACCTCGCCCTGGCGGTGGGCCTGAGCGTCGCCCTCGTGGTCGGCGTCGGCGGCTGGGCCACCTTCACGATGATCTCGGGCGCCGTGATCGCGCCGGGCCAGCTCGTGGTCGAATCCGACGTCAAGAAGGTGCAGCACCCCACCGGCGGTGTCGTCGGCGAACTGCGGGTGCGCGACGGCGCCAGGGTCAAGGCCGGCGACATCCTGATCCGCCTCGACGAGACCCAGACGCGGGCCAACCTCGACATCGTCCGCAAGGCCCTCGACGAGCTCTCCGCCCGCCGCGCCCGCGGCGAGGCCGAGCGCGACGGGGCCGCCGCCGTGACCTTCCCGCCCGAGCTCGTCGCCCGCAAGGACATGGACCCGTCCGTCGCCCATCTGATCGAGGGCGAGGGCCGGCTGTTCGCCGCGAGGGTGGCCGGGCGCGAGGGACAGAAGTCGCAGTTGCGCGAGCGGGTCGCCCAGCTGCGCCAGGAGATCAACGGGCTCACCGAGCAGGCCGCCGCCAAGGAACGCGAGATCGCCCTCATCGGCGGCGAACTCACCGGCGTGCGCGAGCTCTTCGCCAAGAACCTGGTCTCCCTGGCCCGCGTCAACGCCCTGGAGCGCGACGGCGCCCGCCTCGTGGGCGAGCGCGGCCAGCTCGTGGCCTCGATCGCCTCGGCCAAGGGCAAGATCGCCGAGACGGAGCTGCAGATCATCCAGATCGACACCGACATGCGCAGCGAGGTCGGCAAGGACATGGCCGAGATCCGCGGGCGCTGGTCGGAATACGTCGAGAAGAAGGTCGCGGCCGAGGACCAGCTCAAGCGCGTCGACATGCGCGCCCCCCAGGACGGCACGGTCCATCAGATGACCGTCCACACCATCGGCGGCCTCGTGACCCCGAGCGAGCCGGCGATGCTGATCGTGCCGGAGGCCGACCAGCTCGCCGTGGAGGTCCGCATCCAGCCCCAGGACATCGACAACGTCCGCCTGGGTCAGGCGGCGGTCCTGCGCTTTGCCGCCTTCAACCAGCACGTCACGCCGGAGATCAACGGCATCGTCAGCCGGGTCTCGGCCGACGTCACCCAGGACCAGAAGACCGGCCTGACCTTCTACACCGCCCGCATCGCGATTCCCGAGGACCAGAAGGCGCGACTGGGCAAGGTCCGCCTCGTGCCGGGCATGCCGGTGGAATCCTTCATGCAGCTCGGCGACCGCTCGGTGCTGTCGTATCTGACGAAACCGCTGGCCGATCAGGTCGCCAAGGCCTGGCGCGAGCGCTGAGGGACGTCCCATGCCGGTCTTCATCGTCACCCTGACCCACCCCGACGGCGACGGCTGGGAGCGCCATCTGCGCCCGCACGTGGACTACCTCCACGACCTCGTGGCGCGCGGGGTCCTCAAGGCCGCCGGCCCCCTCAAGGGAACGCAGAAGCGCATGGGGTTCCTGATCTTTTCCGCCGCCGACGAAGCCGAGGTCAGGGCCCTAGTGGAGGCCGATCCCTTCGCCGTCCACGGGGTCAACGAGGCGGTGTCGATCGCGGCCTGGGACCCCGTGTTCGGAACCTTCACGGAGGAGTCCAGCGGCTCCCTGCCGGGCATCGGGCCGGTCGGCCCGTAGCGGCCTTCGCCCCGCCCTGCCCCGGCGGCCGGCGCCGGCGAGAGAACCGCGGGCCGCAGCTCCCCGACACGAAGCGTCGCCGAAAGCCTTGCTTTTCCGCCTCGAATGCTGGTATGGCGACCGCCTTTCCGCGATGCGTCAGCACTCATCGCCGGGGCGGCCATGGGCGCTCCGTTCCCGTGACCCTTTGGACAGGCGGCCGGACCGGGCCGACGTGAGACCGATGAAGATTCGCAACTCCCTCAAGTCGCTGCGCGGCCGCCATCGCGACAACCAGATCGTGCGTCGCAAGGGCCGGGTCTACATCATCAACAAGACCCAGAAGCGCTTCAAGGCCCGCCAGGGCTGAGCCGGCCCTCGCGTCGACCGACGCGGATCGGATCGACGCGTCAGCGCGGCACGTTGACGGGACCGGCCGGTGCGGGAATGCTCGCACCATGTCGCGATCCTTCCTCGCCCGCTCGGCCGCCTCGCTTCTCTGCCTGGGATGGGCCGTCGCCGTCGTGCCGGCGGCCATCCCGCCGGCATCGGCGGCGCCCGAACCGGCCCCCGCGCCCAAGGCCCAGCCCCTCACCCTCGACGAACTGTACGCACGCCTGAGGGCGGCGGAGGACGACGCCGAGGCCAAGGGCATCGCCGGCCTGATCGAGCGCCGGCTCGACCGGTCGGGCAGCGCCACGGCCGACCTCCTCACCGAACGCGCCCGGCAGGCGATGAGCGGGCGGGACTTCCCCCTGGCCGTCGAACTGCTCGACCGTGCCACCACCCTCGAGCCCGGCTGGTCGGAGGGGTGGAACCGGCGCGCCACCGTGTTCTGGCTGCTGCAGGATTCCGCGAGCGCGATCTCCGACCTCAAGCGGACGCTGGTGATCGAGCCGCGCCATTTCGAGGCCTGGGCGGCGCTCGGGCGGATCTACATGTCCATCGACGAGAAGGGCCGGGCGCTGGACTGCTTCCGCCGCGCCGCCGCTCTCTACCCGCGCATGCCCAACCTCAAATCCGCCTTGGACAAGCTCGTGCCGGACGTCGACGGGCGCGACCTGTAGCGCGTCGGTGAGCCTCCTCCAGGGAATCGCGGGCCTCGCCGCGGGGCTGCTCGCCGTGGTGGCCGGCGTGCTCGCGGCCGCAGCCGTCGCCACGCTGATCATCGAGTTGCGCATCGGCGCGCGCCTGCCGCCGCAGGGGCCGTTCGTGACGGTGGAGGGTGGGCGCCTCGCCACGATCCAGGCGGGGCCAAACCCCTCGGCCAAGGGCACCGTGGTGCTGCTGCACGGCGCCTCGGCCAATGCCTCCGACCCGATGGAGGGCGTCGGGCGGCGCCTGGCCGCGCAGGGCTTCCGGGTGATCGCCTTCGACCGGCCGGGCTTCGGTTGGAGCGACCGCCTGAACGGGGGCGCGATGGCGACCCCGGCGGCGCAGGCCAGGGCCATCGCGCAGGCCCTCGACAATCTCGGGACCGGACCGGCGATCGTGCTCGGCCATTCCTGGGCGGGCGCGCTGGCCGCGGCCATCGCCCTCGACCATCCCGGCGCCGTGTCCGGCCTCGTCCTGGTCTCGCCGGTGGCCCTGCCGTTCCCGCAGGCGATCACGCTGCCCTGGTACTGGACCCTCGCGCTCGAACCCCCGGTGCTGTGGGTCCTCAGCCGGACCCTGGCGAGCCCGGTGGGCCTCTATGCCCTGCCGCGGGTCGGCGGCACGGTGTTCCGGCCGCAGGCGGCGCCGGACGACTACATCGACACCAGCCGGGCGGCCCTGGTGCTGCGGCCCGCGACCCTGCGGGCCAACGTCCAGGATCTCGTCGCCCTTCCCAAGGCCCTCGCGCGCCAGGCCCCGCGCTACGGCACCCTCGCCGTGCCCACGGTGATCGTGGCGGGGGATGCCGATCCGGTGGTGGTGACCGAACGACAGGGCAAGCCGCTCGCCGGCCTCATCCCGCAGGCGAAGCTCGTGGTGCTGCCCGGCATCGGCCACATGGTCCAAATCGTGGCCGCCGAGGCGCTGGCGACCGAGGTCGCGGCTTTGGCCGAGCGCATCGCCGCGGCGAAGCGGGCGGGCGTGCCGTAGCCCCGCGCGCCGATCCGGCGGCGGGGCCTCGCGTGGGGTGATACGGTTTCCGCTTCAATCAGGCGGGAACCGTATCACCGCGCCCGCGCGGCGCCTGAGCGAAGCCCATGTCCGCAGCACGACGTGATCAACCGGACATGGTACGACACGCCTACTTCGGCTTGATGATCTCGACGCCGAGCTTGGTCTCGCCGTTGAAGGCCCAGATGCTCTTGTAGCCGCCGGCGTCGTCCTCGACGAGGAGCGCCGTGCCGCTCGACCCGCTGCTGGTGAAGTTCGCCGCCATGATGCGGGCGTCACCGACCGCGTAGCCGACGTATTTGTCGCCGCCGATGTTCCAGTTCAGCCGGAACGTGTCCTTGCTGGTCTGGGTGATGACCAGCGTGCCCGCGTATTCGGTATCGGCGGTGCCGTTGTTGCCCTTCACCGAATAGGTGCCCGGGCCCCCGGCCAGGGCCGGCAGGCTCAAACCCATCGCCAGGGCGACGAAACCCGATCTCAAAACTCCCATCATGGTCAAAAGCCCCCAGTTCATCGATTGTTGGCCCGGACAGCACCGGGCGGATCGTCCCTAAACAGGTTATCGTCCCCTTGCACGCGCCAAGCTGCGCCGTACCCCGCGATCCTGCAGCATTTTTCGCTCCCGAGGAGGGTCGGCGGCGCGGTCGGCGGGCCTCGCGACGCCAGCCCACCGTGGGCGAGGGGAGCCGGGCCCTGCCCGCCGCCCTCGGCCCACCCGTCAGGTCCACCCCCGGATGCCCGCACCGATGATCGACAGGTTCAGCCATCACCGGCTCGCGGCGGCGTTCGATCCGCGTCCGCGGATCGGTGCCCGTGCCTTCCGGCGACACATGCTGCGGTCGCTCCTGGCCGTGGCCGTCCTGCTGTGCCTGGCGGTGTGGCTGGCCGGGCAGGGCTGGCGCGGCCCGGCGATCGCCGCCGCGGCCGGCCTCCTGCCCCTGGCGCTCACCGTGCTCGCGCGCACGGCCGGACGCCTGCGCGACAGGGACCGTAGCCCGTGGTGGCTGGCGGCCTACGGCGCGGTGGCGCTGGCGGGCTTCGCGCCGATCGAGGACCTCACCGAGGCGTATCCGCTGGAGACACTGGCCACCGCCCTGGCGATGGCGGGGTTCGAGCTGTGGTTCCTGGTCGAGACCTGGCTGCGTCCCGGCACGCCCGGCCCCAACCGCTACGGGCGGCAGCCGGACGAGGACGGCCCGCCGTCAGTGTGAGCGCATGCGGTCCACCACCGCGCGGGCGGCCTCGAAGGCCTCGTCGGCATCGAGATCGGTGGTGTCGAGCACCACGGCGTCGGCGGCGGCCTTGAGCGGGGCGGTGCTGCGCGCGGAATCACGGGCGTCGCGGGCGACGATGTCCTCAAGGATCGCGGCCAGCGTGCTCGTCTCGCCGCGGCGCACGAGTTCGAGGTGGCGGCGGCGCGCGCGCTCCTCGGGGGCCGCGGTGATGAACAGCTTCACCCGGGCATCGGGGCAGACCACGGTGCCGATGTCGCGCCCGTCGAGGACGGCACCGCTCTCGCCGCCGGCGAAGCGCTGCTGCCAGGCCAGCAGTGCCGCGCGCACCGCCGGCACCGAGGAGATGCGCGAGGCCGCCTCCCCCATCGCCCGCTGGCGCAGGCGCGGGTCGGCGAGGCGGTCGGCGATCAGGCTCGCGGCGGCGCGGGCCGCGGCGGCCTTGTCGTCGAGGTCGTAGCCGGCGTCGAGCACCGTCAGGGCCACCGCCCGGTAGAGCAGGCCGGTGTCGAGGTGGGGCAGCCCGTAGTGGGCGGCCAGGCGCTTGGCCAGGGTGCCCTTGCCGGAGGCCGCCGGCCCGTCGATCGCGATCACCATCGGCATCCGACTCACTCCGCGATCGCGGCGCCGAGGGCCTGCATCGTCGGCAGGAAGCTCGGGAAACTCGTGGCGATCATCGCCCCGTCGTCGACGGTGACGGGCTCGGCGCTGGCCAGACCCATCACCAGGAAGGCCATGGCGATGCGATGGTCGAGGTGGGTCGCCACCGTGCCCCCGCCGCGCGGCGGGGTACCGTCGCCGTGGACGACGAGGTCGTCGCCCTCCACGAGATGCGCCACGCCGTTGGCCGCCAGGCCGTCCGCCACCGCCGCGAGACGGTCGGATTCCTTCACCCGCAGTTCGTGCAGGCCGGTCATGCGGGTGGTGCCCTGCGCGAAGGCCGCGGCCACGGCCAGCACGGGGTATTCGTCGATCATCGCGGGCGCGCGCTCGGGCGGCACGTCGACGCCGGTGAGGCGGCTCGCCCGCACCCGCAGGTCGGCCACGGTCTCGCCACCCTCCTCGCGCTCGCGAAGCCGCTCGATGTCGGCCCCCATCTCGATCAGCGTGGTGACGAGGCCGATCCGCAGCGGGTTCATCATCACGCCTTCGATCGTCACGTCCGAGCCCGGCACGATCAGAGCGGCCACCAGCGGGAAGGCGGCCGAGGACGGATCGGCGGGCACCACCACGTCGGTGCCGCGCAGGGTCGGCTGGCCGGTGAGCGCGATGGTGCGGCCGTGGCCGCCCTCGCCGGTGTGCGTCACCGCCACCTCGGCCCCGAACAGGCGCAGCATCCGCTCGGTATGGTCGCGGGTGGCCGCCGCCTCGATCACGGTGGTGGTGCCCGGCGCGTTGAGGCCGGCCAGCAGCACCGCCGACTTGATCTGCGCCGAGGCCACCGGCGTCTCGTAGGTGATGGGGATGGCCTCGCGGGGGCCGCGCAGGGTCAGGGGAACGCGCCCGCCCTCGCCTTCCGAGACCACCTGCGCGCCCATGCGCAGCAGCGGGTCGAGGATGCGGCGCATCGGGCGCTTGCGCAGGGAGGCGTCGCCGTCGAACGTGGCGGTGACCGGCTGGCCGCCGACGACGCCCATCATCAGGCGCGAGCCGGTGCCGGCGTTGCCGAAGTCGAGGACGCCGGCGGGGTCCGACAGGCCGCCGATGCCGACGCCGCGCACCACCCAGCGGCCCTCGCCGAGGCGATCGACGCCCGCGCCCAGGGCCTTGGCCGCCTGCGCCGTCCGCAGGACGTCGTCGCCCTCCAGAAGGCCCTCGACCCGGGTCTCGCCGATGCTGAGCAGGCCCAGGATCATCGCCCGATGCGAGATCGACTTGTCGCCCGGCGGGCGCAGGGCGCCGCGCAAGGGGGCGCCGGCCGTGGCCGTGAGGGGATGGGGAGCGGAGGCGTGCGACACGGGGCTTTGCTTTTCGGCTCGATCGCCGGACCACGACGTCATGTCGGGGCCGGCGCGCGACGGGGTCGGCGGCCGGGTCCGCGCCGGGGGCGGACCGATCACCTCGGCGCCGGTTATCACGCAGGGGCTGCGCCGTCATCAGACCGCCGAAGACCGGCAAGGGAGAGACGAGGGACGGACACGGGACCGGCGAGCGGCCGGCAGGCGCGGCGCAGGAGCGATTTGACAGGACCTTTGCGCCCGACTAACGGACCCCCTCCCCCAAGCCCGCACATCTTTAGAGGTTTTCGCCCGTGGCCAGACCGGAACTCGGCTTGAAGCGTCAATGCATGAGCTGCGGCGCGAAGTTCTATGACCTCGACCGCGATCCGGCGACCTGCCCGAAATGCGGGACGATCTACCAGGTCACGGCCGCGTCGAGCCGCATCGCCGCCCCCGCCCTCGCCGCCCGCGCCGCCGCGGTGCCGGCCGACGACGACGAGGACGTCGAGGCCGAGAAGGGCGGACCCGAGATCGTCTCCCTCGACGAGGTCGAGGCGGCCGAGGACGAGGCCGATCCCGTGGCGGACGACGCCGACGGCGACACCGCCGATGCCGACGACACCTTCCTCGAGGAGGAGGATGCCGGGGACGACGACGTGGCCGACCTCATCGACGGCGACATCGAGAACGACGAGGAGACCTGATCGGTCTCGTCGACCCGGACCTCCCCCGACGAGGCCGGCTAAAAAAATCCTCTCCGATCGGCATCGAAGGGGTTGAGTCCGGGCAACGGCCCGAATATAGAACCGCCTCCGCCGGACGTCGCCCAAGACGCCCGGCCGGAACGACAGCCGGGACGGACCTTTTACGAGGGTCCCGGCCACTGAATGTGGGGCCTTAGCTCAGCTGGGAGAGCGCTTCCATGGCATGGAAGAGGTCATCGGTTCGATCCCGTTAGGCTCCACCATTCACTTCTTACACGTCAGCCGCCGTGACGAGGCTATCGCCGGCCGGGCACGTTCGGTGCCGGTGCTGGCCATCCCCGTCGGCTTTCCCCGATTCTCACGATGGTCGCCACGTCGATGCAACGGGATCGGTCGATGCACCGTTCTCGCTCCATGAGCATGCGCCCGTCCGTCCTCCCCGGCCTTGTCCTGGCCGCCGCCCTGTCCGGCGCGGCACCGGCGTCCGCCGCCAGCTTTCCTTGCGCCGAGGCCCGCACGCCCGACGAGGTCGCGATCTGCGCCGACCTCGGGCTCAACGACCGCGACGTCGAGATGGCGACGCGGTTCGAGATCCTGCGGGCGATGCTGCCGATGGGCGGCAACGCCAAGCTGCGCGAGGACCAGGAGGCCTGGCTGAAGGAACGGGCCAGCTGTGCCGGCGACAAGGCCTGCCTGCGCGGGGCCTACGACGCCCGTCTGACGACCCTGCGCGCGGTCTTCGCCGAATTCGCCAAGCAGGGTCCGCAGTAGGCGGCCGGCCTTCAGGCCGGCGGCAGGCGCGCGAGCAAGCGGTCGAGGAGCGGGTTCTCGGCGGTGAAGGCGTAGTCGGTCCGGCGCACGCTCACCGAGCTGGCGCCGGCCGCCACCAGGGCGTCGGCCAGGTCGAACACCGCGTCGACCGGGCACTGCATCACGATCTCGCCGTCGCGGCCCGTGGGCGCGCCGTAGGGCAGCGTGGCGTCGTGCAGGGCACTGATACCGGCCAGATCGATGTCGCCGCTCATCGGCATTCCGGCGCGCACCTCGCGGCCGATACGGGCGCGCTCCTCCGCGGCGATGCGGCCGAGGACCGTGCGCAGGGCCGCCCGCTGGGTCGCGCCCCACTCGGCCTTCAAGGAGGCCACGAGGTTGGCCTCGGAGCGCAGGATGGTGCCGTCGTCGAGCACCTTGAGGGCGTTGGCCGCCAGCGTCGCGCCCGTCGTGGTGATGTCGACCACGATCTCGGCCGAGCCCGCCGCCGGGGCGCCCTCGGTGGCGCCGAGACTCTCGACGATGCGGTAGTCGGCGACCCCGTGGTCGGCGAAGAAGCGCCGGGTGAGGTTGACGTATTTCGTGGCGATGCGCAGCCGCCGGCCCTGGCGGATCCGCATCTCGGCGGCGACCTCGTCGAGGTCGGCCATGGCGCGCACGTCGATCCAGGCCTGGGGCACCGCCACCACCACCGTCGCCTGGCCGAAGCCCAGCGGCGTGATCAGCTCGACCTGGCCGCTCGCCTCCGGCAGCGTCTCGCGGATCAGGTCCTCGCCGGTGATGCCCAGATGCGCCGCGCCGCTGGCGAGCTGGCTCGCGATCTCGGAGGCCGACAGGTAGCGCACCTCGACGTTGGGCACGCCGACGAGGCGACCGCGGTAGTCGCGCGCGCCGGTCCCCTGCGCGAGCTTGAGCCCGGCGCGGGCGAAGAAGGCGGAGGCGTTCTCCTGCAGCCGGCCCTTGGAGGGCACGGCGAGGACGAGGGCGGTGGGCATCTGGGGGCTGTCCGGCATCACCATGTCCCTCTCACGCCGCCATCCGGGCGAGCCAGAAGGCGCAGCCCACCGCCGGCACCGGCACCGGGCTGCCGAGGTGCTGCAGCAGGCCATCGTAGCGGCCGCCGCCGACCAGGACCGTGGCGGCGCCCGTGTCCGTCACTTCGAAGATCATGCCGGTGTAATAATCGAGGTTGCGCGCGAAGCCGGCCGAGAACCGGAACCGTTCCACCTCGAGGCCGCGCGCGGCCATGAAGCCGGTGCGCTCCTCCACGAGGCCGATGGCCTCGTCGAGCGGCGGGTGGTCGAGGCCCGCGTCCCGCGCCAAGGCCCTGATCTGGCCCGCCGCCCGGTCGGGATCGGCGTCGATCGCCCGGTAGCGCTCGATCAAGGCGCGGTTCTCAGCGTTGAGTCCGGCGCCGCCGTTGGCCTGGGCGGCGGCCTTGGCGAGGAAGCGCTCGGCGATCTCGCCGGCGCTGCGCCCGCCCACCCGCGAGATGCCGGCGATGGACAGCACGTCCTCGACGAAGGCGCGCACCCCGCGCGGGTCCTGGCCCTGGATCGCCGACAGCAGGCCCGCGTGCGGGTCCTCGACGCTGGCCGCGTTGGCGACCTCGTCCAGCGAGCGCCCGCCGGCGAGCGCCCGCAGGGTGCGGCGCTTGGCGGCCGGGGGCACCGCGAGGGCGTCGAGGAAGCTGTGGGTGAGGCCCATGTCGCCCAGGCGCACCACCACCTCGGTGCGGCCGAACAGGGCCAGCCCCTCCAGCGCCAATCCCACCACCTCGGCATCCGCCGCCGGGACGTCGACGCGTCCGATCGATTCGATGCCCGCCTGCAAGAACTCGTCGGGTTCGCCGCGCGCGAGCCGGAACACCGGCCCAAGGTAGCTGTAGTCGGCGCCGGCCCCGAGGCCGCGTGTCAGGTGATGGCGGCAGACGGGGATCGTGAACTCGGGTCGCAGGCAGTATTCGGCGCCCGCCGCATCCTGCGTGACGAAGATGCGCCGGCGGATGTCCTCGCCGGACAGTTCCAGGAAGGGCTCCACCGGCTGCAGCACCGGCGGCGTGACCGCGCCGTAGCCCTGCGCGGCGAAATGGGCGGCCAGGGCCGCCTGCCTCCGGCCGTCGTCGCTGGCGCCGCCCGCCTCCGGTCTCGTCATGGGTCCGCTCGCCGCCTTCGAGGTGGGGCATCGTGTCGATGGTGAGCCCTTATCAACCCGGGCCGTGTTTGGCGACAGAGGTCTTTTACCCGTCGTCGCCCCCTGCACCGTCATGGCGGTGGAAGGGCGGCGCCCGGCATATGGGCAGGCGCCTTTCCGGAAAGCAGCGCTTCAGCGCGACGCGTGAAACCCGACCCTCTCCCGGATGCCCGTAGCGACGGGAGGGATGATCCGGGACGCCGCCGAGGGAGTGCCGCGAAGCGGTGCCGTCGCTCGACCACCGCCGTCCTGCGGCTGACGGCCTTCCCTCACGCCCAGCCTTGCAACTCCCGGTTCACCACGTTGGCGATGACCTTCATGCCGAGGTCGCTGTCGTTGAGGCAGGGGATATAGGCGAAGCGTTCGCCGCCGTTGTCCTCGAAGTAGTGGCGGTTCTCGCCGTCGAGTTCCTCCAGCGTCTCGAGGCAGTCGGCGGTGAAGCCCGGCGCCACGATCGCCATGCGCTTGACGCCTTCCTTGGCCAGGGTCTGCACGGTCTCGTCGGTGTAGGGCCTGAGCCATTCCTCGTTGCCGAAGCGCGACTGGAAGGTGGTGCGCATGCGCTCGGGCGAGAACCCCAGCGCCTCGCGGATGAGGCGGCCGGTCTTCACGCACTGGCAATGGTAGGGATCGCCCTTGAGGAGGTAGCTCTTGGGCACCCCGTGGAAGGAGGTCAGGATCACCTCCGGGTCGAAGTCGAGCTTGGCCAGCCCCTCGCGGATCGATTGGGCCATCGCCTCGATGTAGACCGGGTCGTCGTGATAGGGCGCCGAGACCCGGACGGTGGGCTGCCAGCGCATCTGCATGAGGGCCTTGAAGGCCTGGTCGCAGGCGGTGGCCGAGGTCGCGGCGGCGTATTGCGGGTAGAGCGGCACCAAGAGGATCTTGTCGCAGCCCTGGTCGAGCAGGGCCTGCAGGCGGAGCGACACCTCCGGCTTGCCGTAGCGCATCGCCCAATCGACCACGACGCGGTCGCCCATCATCTCCTGCAGGCGCTCGCATTGGCCGCGCGTGATGGTCTTGAGGGGGCCCTCGTTGCGCTCGTTGTTCCAGACGCTGGCGTAGTCGCGGCCCTTCGGACCCGGGCGCTTGGTCAGGATTACGAGGTTGAGGAGCGGCCACCAGATCAGGCGCGGCACCTCGATGACGCGCCGGTCCGAGAGGAACTCCTTGAGGTAGCGGCGCATCGGCCAGTAGCTGGTGCCCTCGGGCGTGCCCAGGTTCATCAGGAGCACGCCGACGCGGCCCCAGCGCACGGGCGGATGTTCGGGCGGCAGGGTGCCGGCGACGGGCTGGTTCACCGGCGCCGACGCCGGATGCACCTGGGCCTGCTTCATCGGGGCCGGCTGCAGTTGGGCCGGATTCACCTGGGCCGGTTCGACGCGTTCGTTCATCACACTTCCCGCTGGGGCACCGACGCGGCGGCGGCCTGACCGGCCACATAGGGCACGGTTGTCTACCCGTGCATATCTAACTAGATCACAGGCCCTGCCAGCGATGCCCCGATCGATCAAGGCGCGACATGCCGTCTCCCCGGTACTTCCTGAACCACTTCATGCCGTTCACCGGCTATCCGTACAGGGGTGAGGCCACGGCCTGCAATCTCTGCGGCTCGGCCGAGGCGGTGGTGGTGGCCAAGAGCGACCGCCGGCTGAAGACGCTGCGCTCCGTCGCCTGCGCCCAATGCGGCCTGATCCGCACCGACCCGATGCCGACGCCCGACGAATTGGCGCATTACTACGCCCACGCCTACCGGGCCGACTACCAGCTCGCCTTCGCCGGCGGGCCGCCGCGCCACCATCTCAAGCGCAGCGCCCGGGAGGCCGCGTTCCGGGCCGAACTCCTGGCGCCCAAGCTCAAGCCCGGCGCGCGGGTGCTCGATTTCGGGTCCGGCTCGGGGGAGTTCCTGGCCGCGGCCCGCGGGCTCGGCTGCGAGGCGGTGGGCGTCGAGCCGGGGCGCGACTACGCGGCCTACGCCCGGACGCACCACGGCATCGAGGTCCTCGACGACGCCGAGGACGACCGCTTCGCGCCCGGCTACTTCGACGTCATCACCACCCACCACGTCTTCGAGCACCTGCGCGATCCCGCCGACGTCGCCCTGCGCCTCGTGCGCTGGCTCAAGCCGGACGGGCTGCTCTACATCGCCGTGCCCAACATGGCCGCCACCGGCAAACCGCCGCACGAGCGCTTCCACTTCGCCCACGTCCACGGCTTCGTGCGCCAGACCCTCGACCTCACGGCCCGCCGCGCCGGCCTGGTGCCGCACCCCGATTTCTGGCGCGAGGACACGACGGTGGTCTACCGGCGCACCGACGCGCCGATGCCGGCCCTCGCCAACCCCGGCCTCGCCGAACGCTTGGCGGTGGACCTGGAACCGATGGCGCCGGGCGCCTTCCTGGCCTCGGGCGCCTGGGTGCTGCCGATGCTGCGGCGCAATGCCAAGGCGGTGCGCGACACTTTCTCCTCGCGCTGAGCCGGTTTTTTCGCGGGAGCCGCCGCCCGGCTGTTGTCTGACCTTCATGATCGTCGGTCTAAGACCGACGGTCACCACCAGCGATCCTGTCCCGTCCGGTGTGCGGGTGCCCTTGACCGGACGCGGTCGAAGGTCGCTGGTATAAGGTATTCACCACATCGTGGTCGCAACCACGTTCCGGAGACGATCGCCATCATGTCCCCTCCCAACCGCCGCCAGACGTTCGGTCTCGGTCTCGGAGCGGGCCTCGCGACGGGCATCGCAGGGCCGGCGCATGCGGCGATCCGGGCGCCGGTTCAGGAGCCGACTTTCACGCTCCTTCTCGTCAACGACGTCTACCGGATGGCCGAGCACGAGGGGCGCGGCGGCTTTCCCCGCCTCACCGCCGTGGTGCGGGCCGAGCGGGCACGCGGGGTGCCGATGCTCTACGCCCACGCCGGCGATTCGCTCTCGCCCTCGCTGATGTCCGGCTTCGATCGCGGCGCCCACATCGTCGAACTCCTCAACATCGCGCCGCCGGACATCTTCGTGCCCGGCAACCACGAGTTCGACTTCGGCCCGGCGGTGTTCGTCCAGCGCATGGGCGAGGCGAACTTCCCGGTCTTCGCCGCCAACCTGCGCGATGCCGGGGGCCAGCGCCTGCACGGCCTGCGCGACAGCACCCTCGTCACCCTCGGCGGCGTCAAGGTCGGCCTCCTCGGCCTTACCCTCTCCACCACCGCCGAGAAATCGAGCCCCGGCGACCTTGTGTTCGAGCCCGAGTTGCAGGCGATCGCCCGGGAGGCCCCGGCCCTGCGCGCCGCCGGCGCCGACCTCGTCGTCTGCGTCGCCCACACCGGCCGCGCCCTCGACGAGGCGATCCTGGCCACCGGCCTCGTCGACATCCTGCTGTCGGGCCACGACCACGACCTCGTGGTGCGCTACGACGGCCAGCGCGCCATGGTCGAATCGAGCTTCGACGCCCGCTTCGTCACCGCCCTCGACGTCTTCGCCACCGTCACCGGCCAGGGCAAGACCCGGCAGGTCGCGTGGCGGCCGAGCTTTCGCATCCACGACACCAGCACCGTGCCGCCGGACCCGGAGGCCGCCGCGGTGGTGGCGCGCCTCGAATCGCGGCTGTCGCGCGAGCTCGACGTGCCGGTCGGCGTCACCGAGGGCGAACTCGACAGCCGGATCGCCACGGTGCGGGCCCGCGAGTCCAGCTTCGGCAACCTCGTGGCCGACGCCCTGCGCTCCTCCCACAAGGCCGAGATCGCGATCACCAACGGCGGCGGCATCCGCGGCGACAAGCTCTACCCGGCCGGCACCGTGCTGACCCGCCGCGACATCCTGAGCGAGCTGCCGTTCGGGAACACCACCGTGCTGGTCTCGCTCACCGGCGCCCAGATCCGCAGCCTGCTCGAGACCGGGTTCGGCGAGGTCGGCCGGCCGGCCGGGCGCTTCCCGCAGGTCTCGGGTCTCGCCGTCACCGTCGATGCCACCAGGCCGCCGGGCCGGCGCATCAGCGCCATCAGCGTCGCCGGCGGCGCCCTCGACGAATCGCGCAGCTACACGGTCGCCTCCAACAGCTTCCTGTTCGACGGCGGCAACGGCTACAGCGCCCTCTCGGAAGGCCGCACCCTGGTCTCTCCGAGCGACGGCAGGCTGCTCGCCAACGAGGTGATGGCCTTCATCCGCGAAAAGGCCCCCCTGGGCGTGGAGGCGCAGGGCCGCATCGTGATCCGGTGACGGGGCCCGTCGCCACCGCGCTCGCCCGCTTCCGCGCCTGCGGGTCGGGCTGGCTGGAACTGCCGTTCTTCAAGGGCGGAGCGGCCGACGCGGTGGCAACCAGAATCGATGCGCGCATCGCCGAGGGCGCCACGGTGCTGCCCGCCCCGGACGACATCTTCGCGGCGCTGGCGCTGACGCCGCCCGAGGCGGTGAAGGCCGTGGTCCTCGGACAGGACCCCTACCCGACGCCGGGCGACGCCCATGGCCTCGCCTTCTCCTACGTCGGCCCGCGCCGGCTTCCGGCCTCCCTCAAGGTGATCCTGGCCGAATGCCCCGGCGGCGCGCCGGTGCCGCCCACCGGCGACCTCTCCCCCTGGGCGCGGCGCGGCGTGCTCCTGCTCAACACGGCCCTCACGGTGGAGGCCGGCAAAGCCGGCGCGCACCTGCGCTACGGCTGGTCGGCCCTCACCGACGAGGTCGTGGGCCACCTCTCCGCCCAGGGCCGCCCGGTGGTGTTCCTGCTGTGGGGCGCCCCGGCGAGGGCGCGGGCCGCCCTGATCGACACGAACCGCCACGGCATCGTCGAGAGCGGCCACCCCTCGCCCCTCAACCGCCTGCGCGACTTTGCCGGCTCACGACCCTTCGACAAGGCGAATGACTGGCTGGTGCGGAACGGCGTCGCGCCGATCGACTGGCGTTTGGATTGAGCCTGTTCGACCAACGATATCAGCTCATCCCCGCGGGCCAAGACAGCGTGTCCCGGCTCCTTCCCTCATCCTGAGGCGCTCCTTGCCTTGGCAAGGAGCCTCGAAGGAGACCTCCAGGGGACGCCGCGATCCCTGGAGGTCTCCTTCGAGGCCGCCTTCGCGGCACCTCAGGATGAGGGAAAGCCTTGGAAATACAGATCAAACAGGCTCTGAGCGCGAGATCCTACCGCTACACCACCGCGTCCCAGGTCTCGCTCACCGGCTTGCCGCCGAACATCAGGCGGGCGCGCAGCACGATGTCGCCGGGGGGCAGCGGGGTCGGGGGACGCCATTCGACGTAGAGGCGCCAGCCGCCGGTGGGCGTGACCTTCTCCATCACCGGATCGACCATCTTGCCGGCGCTGGCCGAGACGCTGGCGGTGATGTCGGCCTCCGCGCTGTCGGGCAGGTTCGCGCCCTCGAAGTCGATGGCGAAGAGGCGACGCCCGGGGATCGGCGGCTTGACCACGCGCAACTGGTCGGGTGACCCGACCCGGGTCGAGACCACCCGCGCCAGGTCGCCGGGGATGGCCGGGTCGGGCTCCTGGCCCACCGTGGTCAGGGTGTAGTCGAAGGAGAGGCGCGCGCCCTGCGCGACCGGTCCGTTCGGGACGAAGGCGGCCACGATGTTGTCGGCGTATTCCTCCCGGGAGGGGATCTCGAACAGCTCCACCGCGCCCGGCCCGAAGCCGCCCGGCTGCTGGGGGGCCACCCACAGGCCGGGACGGGCCTCCTGCCGGGCCTGGACGTCGAGATAGGCGGCAAAGCGGCGCTCGCGCTGCAGAAGCCCGAAGCCCACGAGGTCGTCGGCCCGGAACAGGGACGCCTGCGGCCCGGCCCGGCCGTTGACGAGCGGCCGCCATGCCCGGTCGCCGGGTGTGGCCACCACCAACCCGTCGGAATCGTGGACCTGCGGCCGGTAATCGTCGAGGGGCACGGCGTTGCGCGCGCCCGGCCCGTTCTGGCCGTGCAGGAACATGCTGGTGAGGGGTGCGATCCCCAGCCGCCCGATCGCCTGGCGCGGGTGCAGCGAGGACGTGACCGTGATGCGCGAGGGGTCGCCCGGCGCGATGTCGAACCGGTAGGCCCCCGACAGGCTCGGCGAATCGAGCAGCGCCAGCACCGTCACCGCCCGCGCCTCGGGCTCCGGTTCACAGATCCAGAAGGCGGTGAAGTCGGGAAACTCCTCCGGGTGGCCGGGGTTGGCGGTGTCGATCGCAGCCGCGCGCGCCGACAGGCCGTACTCCTGGCCCTTGCCGCGCAAGCGGAAATACGAGGCCCCGAGGAAAACCAGGAACTCCTCCTGGCGGCCGGCATTCGCCGGGTCGAAGGCGTAGTGCAGCCGGAAGCCGGCAAAGCCGAGCTCGGTCGAGAAGCTCCGGCCGGCGAGTTTGTCGCCGAGCTGGAACAGGCCCGGCGCGTAGGCGATCCGGCGCGGCGCCCCGACGTCGCTCTGAAGGTAGAGGGCGACGCGCTTCCTCTGCAGGAAGCCGCGGTGGAACAGCTGCACCGAGAACAGGCGGTTGAGCCGGGGGGCGGCCTCGGGCCGGAAGATGATGGCGCGATAGGCGTCGTAGTCGAGCTTGGCCAGGGCCGGCGGAAGGTCGTCGGGCTGGGGCTGGTAGGGCGCCTCCGCCAGCGCGCGGGCCTGGGCGACGACACCCTCGAAGGTCATCGGTGCGCCTTCCTGGCCGAGGGCGGCGGCGGGCAGCAGCGCCCCGGCGGCCGTGGCGAGACCCGCCTGGAGCAGGCCGCGCCGGGAGAGGGCGTCGGGATCGGGCGGGAGGGAGGTATCCGTCATCGGTTCTTTCTCGGAACGATCGTGCAGGCTTCGAACGAACGTGGGGCTGTGACGCTTCGCACCGTCTCATGTCGGGGGCCGCCCGTGCGGACAAGGGCGGCCGGCAAGAACCGATCCGATCGCCGGACGATCGTTTCACGGCGCCACGATCTCCACCGTCACGCTCACCCGCGCCTCGATCGTGATGCGGCCGGGCCGGACCGGCAGGCGGATTTCGCGGTCGGCCGCGGGGGCCGCCGCCTTCATGGGCCTGCCGGCCCGACGCATGTCCATGCCCTCGTCGCCGGGGATGGCGATGGCCAGGATGCGGCCGGGCCTGGCGCCCGAGGCCGCGATCAGCCGGCCGGCCCGCTCCAGCGCGTCCTTCACGGCGCGCTGCTCGAGGGCGAGGAGGCGGCTGCGCGCGTCGCTCAGGCTGAACTCGACCCCGCTGACGAGGCCCTCGGCCTCGGACAGACGGGGCAGCAGCTCGGGCAGGCCCGCGAGGTTCGACGTGGTGAGGGTCAATCCGTAGGCGGCGCTGTATCCGGTGCGGCGGCGCTTCTCGACCTGCTCGCGGCCGCGCTCGTCGCGCACCGTCTCGTAGAGCTCCTGGACGGTGGGGCCGTCGCTCTCGGTGTCGGCCTCCGCGATGCCCGCCGCCGTCACGACGCCGAGCACCCGGTTCACCTTGGCCGCGAGGCTTCGGCTCGCCGCATCGGCGGTGGCCCCCGTCGCCTCGATCCGCAAGGCGATCCCGGCCCGGTCCGGCGCCAGCATCTCGCGGACCTGGCCGACCGACTCCATCGCGGGTGTCGGTGGCACGGAGACCTGCGCCCGGACCGGCACGGACAGCGGGCCGCATAGGAATGCGCCGCACAGGAGGAGGCGCCCCGCCGCCGTCGCTCGTCGTCCCATCGTCGAACCCTCGTCATCCGCTGCGTCGGGAGCGTTATGGACGCCCCGGCGCCTGAAGCCGAGCCCTCGCGCTCGTTCGGGCGACATTCAGGCGTGCGACCCCTATGTCGTCCCCAGGCTGCAAGCCGCCTTGTCCCGCTCGCGATTGTTGTTCCGCCATGTCGCTTCTCCGGTCGCCACACGATGCGCGCCACCCCGAGGTCGAGGCGCCCGAGATCCGGGACGAGCCCGGCCTCGCCGCGACCCTGGCCCGCCGCCGGATGGCGCTGGCGCTGGCGACGCTGGGCACCGCCGGCGCCATCGCCGGGCTGGCCCTTGCCGCCTACGGCCGCCCGGAGGGCGCCCTCGGCTGGAGCGTGTTCACGCTGTTCGCCCTTGTGATGACCTGGCAGTCCTTCGTCGCCTGGCAGTACCTCTACGGCCTGATCGCCGCGGGAATGGGCGCGCGTGCCCAATCGGCGCTGGAACGGCGCGCGGCCACCGTGCCGGCCCGGGCCTCGGGCGAGAGCCGCACCGCCGCGGTGGTGGCGATCCATGCCGAGGACGCGGTGGCGGTGTTCTCCGCCCTGCGCGTCATGGCCCGCTCGCTCCAGCGGGAGGGCGGGCACGGCGACGACATCGACCTCTTCGTCCTGTCCGACACCCGCGACGGCGCCATCGCCGCGGTGGAGGAGCACGAGTTCGCGCGCATCACCGCCTGGGCGGCGCAGAACGGGCCCGGCCTCCCGCGGTTCCGCTACCGCCGCCGCGAGCGCAACACCGGCCGCAAGGCCGGCAACATCACCGAGTTCTGCAAGACCTACGGCCCCGAGTACGATTTCATGATCGTGCTCGATGCCGACAGCCTGATGACCGGGGCCACCATGCGCCGCCTCGTGCGGCTGATGGAGGAAGCCCCCGCGGTCGGCCTGATCCAGACCGTCAGCTACGCCGCCGGCCGCGACACCCTGTTCGCCCGCATCCAGCAGTTCGCGGTGCGGCTCTACGCGCCGCTGGCCATCCGCTGCCTCGAGACCTGGCAGGGACCGGACGGGAGCTACTGGGGCCACAACGCGATCCTGCGGATCGAGGCCTTCGCGCAGAACGCCGAGCTGCCGGTGCTGCCGGGGAAGGCGCCCCTGGGCGGCGAGATCCTGTGCCACGACATCGTCGAGGGTGCCCTCCTGCGCCGGGCCGGCTGGGAGGTCCGCCTCCTGCCGGAGATGGGCGGCACCTGGGAGGAGATGCCGACCAACCTCGTCGATCTCCTCGGCCGCGAGCGCCGCTGGTGCCAGGGCAACATGCAGCACCTGCGGGTGCTCGGCATGCCGGGCCTGCGCGGCGCCAGCCGCTGGCACTTGGGCGTCGGCATCCTCTCCTACCTCGCCTGCCCGCTGTGGCTGGCCTTCCTGGCCGCCGCCGGAACCCAGGCCGCGCTCACCGGCGACCTCGGCCTGCTCGCCTACGGGCTGACCGGCACCGGCCTCGCCGCCCATGCGCTCGCCGCCCTGACCATCGGCACGATGGCGCTCCCGAAACTGCTCAGCCTCGGCCACGTCCTCGCCTCGGCCGAGCGCCGGGCGGCCTTCGGCGGCACCCGCTCGCTGCTGATCAGCGCGGCCCTCGAACAGGTGGTCTGGGTGCTGCTGTGGCCGGTGATGACGCTATTCGCCGCCGGGGCCGTGGCCACCACCTTCCTCGGCCGGGTGGTGCGCTGGGACGTCCAGGTCCGCGACGACCGCCAGGTGCCCTGGCGCGAGGCCTGCCGCCTGCAGGCCGACGCCCTGGTGGTGGGCGCCGTTCTCGCAGGCCTCCTCGTCTATGCCGGCGACCTCTGGCTCGCCCTGTGGCTGGGCCCGATCGCCCTCGCCCTTCTCACGAGCCCCGCCCAGAGCGTGCTCACGAGCCGGGCCGACCTCGGCCGCGCCGCGCGGTCCCGCGGGCTGTTCCTCACCGCCGACGACACCGCCCAGGCGCCCGAGCTCATCGATCTCGCCCAGAGCCGGGGCGGCGCCCCTGCCGCCGCGGGCGGGCAGCCGGGGCGCCCCACCCGCGCCGGCGAGCCGGTCTGGCGGCCGGAGGAGGTGCGGGCGGGCTCGCCGCACTGATACCCGCCGGTCGTCCTACTTCCCGGCGGGCCTGCCCAGGACGTCGATGGGGTTGGTGCGCTGCTCGGGAGCCGGCTGGACCGGCGTCGTCCGGCTCGGCTTGCCCTTGACGCCATCGGTGCCGGTGCCCTGGTTGCCGCTGGCCAGTTCGAGGCAGGTGACCATCTCGACGTAGCCCGGCGAACCGCCGAGCTGGGCCTGCTTGCCGCATTGGGTCTTGGCCGCCGGGGTGAACTCGCCCCACCGGCGCTTGACCTCGTCCCTCGCCTCCCGCTCGGAGCGCAGACAGCCGTCCCGGCTCTCCTTCTGCGTGCCGGTGCTGATCGACCCGGCCGAGCGGCAGGTGGCCTCGAGGTCGAGGTCGGGGGGCGCGCCCTGCGCATGCAGCGGCTGGGCGAGCGCGACGAGGACGGCGGCGCTCGTCAGGAGGCGGTGGAGGGTCATGGGCTGGCGGTCTCGCGAGAAGGGCCCTCCCCAACGCGCGAGGGGGGAATTCGATCGCGTCAGGATTGCAGCGCCGCGTCGAGATCGGAAAACAGGTCGTCGCCGTCCTCGATCCCCACCGAGAGCCGCAGCAGGTCCGGCGGGCACGGCGTGCCCGGCCCCTCGACGGACGCGCGGTGCTCGATCAGGCTCTCGACGCCACCGAGCGACGTCGCCCGCTTCCACAGCCGCACCCGCGCCGCCGCGGCGATGGCCGCCGCCTCGCCGCCCGCCACCCGGATCGAGAGCATGAAGCCGAAACCGCCCTGCATCTGCCGGGCGGCGACGGCGTGGCCGGGGTCGTCGGGCAGGCCCGGATAGAGCACCCCCGTGATGCGGGGATGGCGCGAGAACCGCTGCGCGAGATCGGCGGCCGTGGCCGATTGGGCCGCCACCCGCAGGGGCAGGGTGCGCAGGGAGCGCATCAGCAGGTAGGCCTCGAACGGCCCGAGGATCGCCCCGCCCCCCGAACGGATCGCCCCGATCCGCTCCCAGGTGGCGTCGCGGATGGCGGTGGCGAGCACCCCGGCGACCACGTCGGAATGGCCGTTGAGGATCTTGGTGGCCGAATGCATCACGATGTCGGCGCCGAGCGCCAGCGGCCGGGTGTGGATCGGCGAGGCGGCGGTTGAATCGATGGCCAGACGTGCCCCGGCTTCATGCGCGATGGCCGCGGCCGCGGCGATGTCAGTGATGGTCCAGAGCGGATTGCCGGGGGTCTCGATCCAGACGAGCCTGGTCCGGCCCGGCCGCATCGCCGCCCTGAGGGCATCGAGATCGTCCATGGCGACGGCGTCGATCTCGAGACCCCGCCGCGGCGCCTCGGCCATGAGCCAGCGGCGCAGGCCCCAGTACATCACGCGCGGCACCACCGCGTGGTCGCCGGGTTCGAGGGCGCCGAACACCGCGGTGGCCGCGGCCATGCCGGAGCCGAACAGCATCGCGGCCGGCGCGCCCTCGAGCATCGCGACCACGGCTTCGCAGTCGCGCACCGTGGCGTTGTCGGGCCGGGCGTAGGAATAGCCCGAGCTGTAGCCGTTGTCGGGATCGCGCAGGAAGGTGGTGGAGACGTGGAGCGGCGCCACCACCGCCCGCGTCGCCGGGTCGACGGCGCCCATCGCCTGCGCGGCGAGGCTGCGCCGCGCCCACACCGGACGGCCGGCCTCGTCGGGCGGGTCGGACTGCGTCATGGTCGATGCTCCTGGCGAGGCGGTGTCGATCGGACTGTGTCGATCGGGCCTTGTCGATCGGGCCTTGTCGATCGGGACTTGCAGAACGGGATCGGGATCGCAAGCTCAGGCATGACGCGCGGGCCCGCCCCGCCCCACCTGGAGAACCCGCGGTTCCATGACCACCGTCACGAGCGTGCCGAGCGCGCCGCCTCCCCTGTTTCCGCGCCTCGCCCTGGCGATCCTGCCGGTGGCCGCCACCGCGGTGATCGGGTCGATGGCCACGACCCCCAACATCGAGGGCTGGTACGCCCATCTGCAGAAGCCGAGCTTCAACCCGCCGAACTGGGCGTTTCCCGTCGCCTGGACGATTCTCGACCTGATGATCGTCGCCTCGGCCTGGCGGCTGCTCGGGGCGCGGCCCCGTACCGGACCCACCTCGCGCGGCTGGTGGCTGGCGGTCGCCGCCTTCGCGGCGCAACTCGTCCTCAACGCCACCTGGACGCCGGTGTTCTTTTCGGCCCACGCCATGGGCGCGGGCCTCGTCGTGGTGGTGGCGCTGCTCGTGATGATCCTGTGGACGATCCGGGCGAGCTGGCGCTACGACCGGATCGCCGCCTGGCTGCTGGTGCCCTACGCCGCCTGGGTCGCCTTCGCGACCCTTCTCAACGCGGCGCTCTGGCAGCTCAACTGAGCGCGGGCCGCCGCCTCATCCCATTTCCGGTTGATCACTTCGTGATGCGGACATGGGTTTCGCTCAGGCGCCGCCCGGGCTCGGTGATACGGTTCCCGCTTGATCCAAGCGGAAACCGTATCAGGCCGCCGAGATGTCGACCTGGATGTTGCCGCGGGTGGCGTGGGAATAGGGGCAGACCACGTCGGCGCGCTTGACGAGGTCGGCGGCGACCTCGGGGTCGACGCCGGGCAGGGTCGCCTTGAGGGTCACCACGAGGCCGAAACCGGCGCCGTCGTCGCGCTGGCCAATGCCGACGGTGGACTCGACCTTGGCGTCGTCGGAGATCTTCACCTTGTCCTTGGCCGCCACGAACTTGATCGCGCCGAGAAAGCAGGCGGCGTAGCCGGCCGCGAAAAGCTGCTCGGGGTTGGTGCCGTTGCCGCCGCCGCCACCGAGCTCCTTCGGAGTGGAGAGGCCGACGCTGAGCGCGCCGTTGTCGGTGGCCGCGGAGCCTTCGCGGCCGCCGGTGGCATGGGCGTGGGCGGTATAGAGAGCCTTCATGTCGATCTCCTGGTTGTGCGCGGGGGCCGGCTGTCGCGTGGGACGGTGGCGTCGGTAAAAGGCCCGAGGGCGGCCTGCCGTTCCGCGCCGATGCGGTGACCGGACGCGCCGACCGCCGCCTTGCCTCAGAACCAGATTGTGCGCAATCGAGTTCGTTGCAAGGGGGCGCGTGCGCTCCACCGCGGCGGCGTGCCCGTGCCAGGGACGGGTACCGTGGAACTCCGAACCCGGGTCGACGACGCGCCGAGCGAAACGGCGAGCCGTACCGGTCACGCCCCCTCCCCGTCTTTCCGGGGCGCCGCGCAGGCGAACCCGGAACCCGGGGCCGCCGACGCAAGCCGTCTTGGACGCATGTGGTGGTCCTGGATTCCGGGCCCTGCTCCCCAGACCCGGAATGATGGGATCGTGGCCGTCTCGGCCGCACCCGATGACAGTCCGCTGGGTTCGGAACTCTGACACGATCCCCCAGGGCGATCGGGTGAACCCGATTGCCCCGAACGATCCCCGCCCCTGGATTGTGCCGCATGCCGGATATCCCTAAGGTCCGGAATGAATGCAAAAAATCGTGGCGACATCGCCCGGCGGAACGGCGGATCATGACGGGCCGGCACACCATCGCAACGGCGCAGGACGCCCCCGCCGAGGCGCCCCCGGCCGGGGATGCCCAGCGGCTCGACGCGCAGCTCTGCTTTGCGGTCTATTCCGCCGCCCACGCTTTCGGACGCGCCTACCGCGCCCTGCTGACGCGCCACGACCTCACGTATCCACAATACCTCGTCCTGATGGTGCTGTGGGAAAGCGAGGGGCTGACCGTCAAGGAGATCGGCAATCGCCTCTTCCTCGATTCCGGCACGCTGACGCCCCTCCTCAAGCGGATGGAGGCGTCCGGCCACGTCCGCCGGGCCCGCGACCGCACCGACGAGCGCCAGGTCAGCATCTTCCTGACCGCCAAGGGCAGGGAACTCGAGGGCCGGCTCGACTGCATTCCCGCCAAGGCCGGCGGGATGAGCGGGATGAGCCCGGAGGCACGCCGCGACCTTCTCGACCTGCTCGTCGGGTTGCGCGGCTCCCTGCACGGCAGCCTCGAGTCCGACGACCCCTGAGGATGCCGCCCCGGACCATGAAAAAAAGCCGCCTCCGATCGATCGGAGACGGCTTCGACGTACGGTCTCTGCACGCTAGGTCTCGGCACGTCGGTACGGATCGAACGTCCGGCCGACGCGTCGAGGGCGGCGCTTACTTCATGGTGGCGAGGTAGGCGATCACGTCGGCGACCTTCTTCTCGTCCTTGAGGCCGGCATAGACCATCTTGGTGCCCTTCACCTTGTTGGCGGCGGGGCCGATCAGCCACTCCTTGAGGGTGGCCTCGTCCCAGGTCAGGCCCGAGTCCTTGAGAGCGGCCGAATAGCTGTAGCCCTCGACGGAGGCGGCCTTGCGGCCCACGACGCCGGTGAGGTTGGGGCCGACGCCGTTCTTGCCGAAAGCGTGGCAAGCCTTGCAGGCCACGAATGCCTTCTCACCGGCGGCGGCATCCTGCGCCTGAGCCGACAGGGGAAGGAGCAGCGCGAAGGCGGCGCCGAGAATGAGATGACGCATCGATGTATTCCTCCATGTGCGGCAACCGCCGCTTGCTTATGGCCGACCGGCTTATGGCAGAGCTTGCCCGTTTGGAACAGGTCGAAACTGAGAACGCGGACCACCGGGATCCGGCGCCTGCGGCGAAAGGAAGCCCTCGCCGCCCCACGCCCGAAGTCCGCACCCGCTCGATAACCCTTTGGCGCCCGACAGGTTCGCTCTCGATGACGATCGGGGCAAAACCGCCGCGCACTTTCGCGCAACCTGCTTTAGGATGCCGATCAAGGTTCGGCTTCGCCTCGCCCTCGGACGCCCCGTTCTAGCCGGGCGATGATGAGCGAATGCTGAAGGACGGACCGTCGAGGAGCCCCCGAGGAGAACGCCCGATGACGATCGCCTTCCCCGTTCCCGATGCCGCCATCCTCGCCCGCCGCGACGCCATCGTCGCCGGCCTGCGGCCCCTGGTGGCGGCCGAGGCGCTGATCGTCACCGAGGACGAGCGCCGCGCCTTCGAGACCGACGGGCTCACCGCCTACCGCCAGATGCCGCTGGCCGTGGTGCTGCCCTCCACCACCGCCGAGGTCTCGGCGGTGATGGCCTATTGCCACGCCCAGGGCGTACCGGTGGTGGCGCGGGGCGCCGGCACCTCCCTGGCCGGCGGGGCGATCGCGCAGGCCGATGCGGTGATCCTGGGCGTGGCCAAGATGAACCGCATCCTCGATGTGGACTACGCCGACCGTACCGCGCGGGTGGAGGCGGGCATCACCAACCTCGCCATCTCGGGTGCGGTCTCCCACGAGGGCTTCTTCTACGCCCCCGATCCGTCGAGCCAGCTCGCCTGCACCATCGCCGGCAACATCGCGATGAACTCGGGCGGGGCGCATTGCCTCAAGTACGGGGTCACCACCAACAACCTGCTGGGCGTCACCCTCGTCACCCACGACGGCACCGTGGTGGAGATCGGCGGCGCCCACCTCGACGCCGCCGGCTACGACCTGCTGGGCCTGGTGTGCGGGTCGGAGGGGCAGCTCGGCATCGTCACCGAGGCCACCGTGCGCATCCTGCGCGGGCCCGAGGGCGCCCGCCCGGCCCTGTTCGGCTTCTCCTCGGTGGAGGACGCCGGCGCCTGCACCGCGGCGATCATCGCGGCGGGCATCATCCCGGTGGCGATGGAATACATGGACCGCGAGGCGATCCTGATCACCGAGGATTTCGCCCAGGCCGGCTACCCGCGCGATGCCGAGGCGATGCTGATCATCGAGGTCGAGGGCTCGGACACCGAGTGCACCGACATGCTCGCGCGCATCGTCGCGATCGCCCGGGGCTTCAACCCCACGAGCTTCAAGGTCTCGCAGAGCGAGGCCGAGAGCGCGGCGATCTGGAAGGGCCGCAAGTCCGCCTTCGGCGCCACCGGCCGGATCTCCGACTACATCTGCATGGACGGCACCATCCCCACCGGGCAGCTGCCGCTGGTGCTCGAGCGGATCGGCGCGATCTGCGCCGGCCACGGCCTGCGCGTCGCCAACGTGTTCCATGCCGGCGACGGCAACCTGCACCCGCTGATCCTGTTCGACATCAACACGCCCGGCGAACTCCAGAAGGCGGAGGCCGCGGGCGACGCGATCCTCAAGCTCTGCGTCGAGGTCGGCGGTTGCCTCACCGGCGAGCACGGGGTCGGCATCGAGAAGCGCGACCTGATGCGGTTCCAGTACACCCAGGCCGACCTCGACCAGCAGATGCGGGTCAAGAACGTGTTCGACCCGCGCTGGCTGATGAACCCCGCCAAGGTGTTTCCCCTCGACAATCGCGTCGCGGCCTGAGCGGAAACGAAAAAGGCCCCGCGAAGGGATCGCGAGCGATCCGGTGGCGGGGCCGAGTGGTGGGACGGAGATCGGAAAGCTGTTGAGACTTGATCGCCGGCCGCTGTCGAAGCGCGCACCTTGGGAAGGAAGAGCACTCTGACGGGGATAATCGTTCCGCAGGCTATCCGTTCCGGCCGCAGTGCGACATCCGCTAAATCCCTTCGCGGGGGACGATTGCGCATCATGGTCAATATTTGCGGTGGACGGTGAGGCCGGCCCCTCCTTCCGGCGGCGGCGGCGAGGTCTTCCTGGCGTTCCTCAGGCTCGGGCTCACCGCCTTCGGCGGGCCGATCGCGCATCTGGGCTACTTCCGCACCGAGTTCGTGGAGCGCCGGCGCTGGCTCGACGAAGCAGCCTATGCCGATCTCGTGGCCCTGTGCCAGTTCCTGCCCGGCCCGGCCTCGAGCCAGGTCGGCATCGCCATCGGCCTCCTGCGCGCCGGCCCGCTCGGGGCGCTGGCGGCCTTCACCGCCTTCACCCTCCCCTCGGCGCTGCTGCTGATCGCCTTCGCCTACGGGCTGACGGCGCTCGGCGCGGGCCTCGGCGGCGGCTGGCTGCATGGCTTGAAGGCGGTGACCGTGGCGGTGGTGGCCCAGGCCGTGCTCGGGATGGCCCGCACCCTCGCCCCCGACCGGACGCGGGCGACGCTGGCCGTGGCGGCCATGATCCTCGCCCTGGCGCTGCCGGGGACGACGGGCCAGATCGGCGCCATCCTGCTCGGCGCCGCCCTCGGGTTTTTCCTGCCCGGCGCATCTCTCCTGCCCGGCGCCTCCCTCCTGCCTAGCACGCCGCCGGCGGCCACTGCGGAAGCGACCCGGACGCGCCTGAGCCGGACCACCGGGCTTGTCTCCCTCGGCCTCTACGCCCTCCTCCTGGCCGGGCTGCCCCTCGCCGCCGCCGCCGTCCCGAGCCAGGGCCTGTCCCTCGTCGATGCGTTCTACCGGGCCGGCGCCCTGGTGTTCGGCGGCGGGCACGTGGTGCTGCCCCTCCTCCAGGGCGCGGTGGTGCCGCCGGGCTGGATGAGCAACGACACCTTCCTGGCCGGCTACGGCGCCGCCCAGGCCGTACCCGGCCCGCTGTTCACGTTCGCCGCCTATCTCGGCGCGGCGATGGGGCCGCAGCCCAACGGCTGGATCGGTGGCCTCCTGTGCCTCGGCGCGATCTTCCTGCCGGCGGTGCTGCTGGTGTTCGGCGCCCTCCCCTTCTGGGAGTCTCTACGGACCCGGCCGCTGGCGCGCCGCATCCTGGCGGGCGTCAACGCGGCCGTGGTGGGCGTGCTGCTCGCCGCCCTCTACGACCCGGTCTGGACCGGCGGCATCCGTGGGCCCGCCGACGTCGCGCTGGCGGCGAGCGCGTACCTCGCCCTCGTCGTGTGGCGGGCACCGCCCTGGCTGGTGGTGATCGGCGGGGCCTTGGCGGGAGCGGGGGTGGGATGACGGCGGGCGAGGCCGCTCACGCCTCCACGCCGAACGGAATGCAGCGGAACGCGCCGTAGTCGCGTCGCGCCAGCCGTTCGGCGAGGGCGGGCAGGAACAGGTCGGCCTCCTGCGCCAGGCGCCAGGGCGGGTTGATCACGATGAGCCCGTTGCCGTTGAGCCGGGTCGGGTCGGGTTCGGACACCATCAGGTCGAGGCGCAGGGCCGGCCGGGGCAGCGCGCGGTGGAGGTCGGCCACCATCCGGTCGACGAGAACCACGTCCTTGATCGGGTACCAGGCGAGGTAGGTGCCGGTCGGCCACTTGGCGACCGCCTTGAGGAGGGCCGCGCCGAGGCGGTCGATCTCGCCGAGTTCCTCGTAGGGCGGGTCGATCAGCACCACGCCGCGCCGCTCCGGCGGCGGGACCATGGCGTTGAGCGCCGTCCAGCCGTCGAGATGCATCACCTTGGTGCGCGAATCCTGGTTATAGCGCGCCCGCAGGATCTCGGCGTCGGCGGGGTGCAGTTCGACGAAGACGCCCTGGTCGCCGGGCCGCAGGAACTCGCGGATCAGGGCGGGCGAGCCCGGATAGACCGACCCGCCGTGGCGGGCCTTCACCGCCGCCACCGCCGCCCGGTAGGGGGCGAGCAGGGCCTCGACCTCGCCTGAGAACGGCGCGTCGAGGCGGCCCCAGCCGTCGTGCCACTCGCCGGTGCGTCCGGCCTCGTCGCCGGTCAGGTCGTAGAAGCCCAGCCCCGCATGGGTGTCGATGGCCCGAAACGCGGTGGATTTGGCCTGGAGATGCACCAGCACCCGCGTCAGCACGAGGTGCTTGAGCACGTCCGCGAAATTGCCGGCGTGGAAGGCGTGGCGGTAGTTCATGCGCCTACCGCGCCGCCTCGATCGTTACCTCGCCGGCCCGGCAGTTCCGGCGGGCGACCTCGGGGCACGGCGTGAAATCGCGAAGGTCCTTCGAGAAGCAGATGCGGACCTCCTGCAGCCGGCCGCGGGTGCAGGTGACGGACATCATGTCCGGGCGCAGGCCGCGGTTGGCCGCCACGAACTGGCGGGCGACCTCGATGGGGGCGGCGCGCCGCTCCTCCGTGGCGCTCTTGAAGGCGTCGGGGATGGTGACGGCCAGGCGCGCCTGCTTCGCCGCCTGGAAATAGGCGGTCGGGTCGAGGCCCGAGCAGGTGCCGTGCTTGCGCCACTCGTGCCGGGCCAGCCCCTCCGAGGGATAGACCTCGCCGGCGACCTCGATCGCCTGGCGGGTCGGCGCGCGCACCACGCTCGAACAATCGGACGGGTAGCCGCGGGCGTATTGCGGCCACAGGCCGTGGACGACGAAGCCGAGGCCGCGCCCCGGCCGGCACTGGCCGTCGCCGTCCCGGCGCCCTCCCGTGCCCTCGCAATAGGCCGGCGACCACGACAGGGCGAGGACGTAGAAGTCGAACGTGCCCGGCGTGCCGCCGCGGTCCTCGTTGAAGCCGCCGCCGAACCCCTGCGCCAGCGCCGGCCCCGTCAGGAGGACGGCTGCGGCCAGCGCGACGAGGCGCCTCAAGGCCGGGCTTCGCGGCAGGCGGTGGCGTAGGCGAAGGCGAGGTTGCGGTCGAGGCCGTGGACGCAGAACTCGACGCCGAAGCCCGCCCCGATCAGGCCGAGCCCCTCGCGCACCGAATAATCGACCTTGCGCCGGACCCCGTCCGAGGTGGTGGCCACCGCCGAGCAGAACCGGCGCGGGTAGGTGTCGAGGCCCCAGGGCCGCCAGGCGGTACGCTCGACCCGGTCGTAGGACACGATGGTGAGCGAGGAGTTCCAGAACTTCGCCTCCTTCTCGGCGAACTGGGTCGCGACCTTCTCCAGGACGGCGGTGTCCTGGCAGCCGGGAATGTCGCCGTCAAAGGGAAACAGCCGCTCCTCGGCCGGGGTGATCTCCTCGCGGGCCGAGCGGGCGAGGGCCGGCTGGAGCGCGCCGGCCAGGGTCAGGCCGAGGGCGAAGGCGGTGAGAAGGGGATTCGGGCGCATGCCGGCGTCGTCCGCTGGAGGGCTTTTTCGGTTCCCCGGGACGATGGTCCCTGCCGCCCCGCTGTCAAGCGCACGGCGGCGGGGCACCGCGTTTTGGCGACGGCCTGGGGTTTGGCGGGCACAGTGCGGCCATGGCACCACCGGGGATCGCCGTGACGGGCGCGAATCCGGGCAGCGGGGCCAGCCCGGCTATTCCTTGATCGCAAAGCGCTGGCTGAACTCCACCGGGCCGCCGTTGTGGCTCAGATCGACCCGGTACTGACCGGGCGGCCAGCCGGTGTCGGGCTTGCTGACGCTGGACGAGACCAACGGACCCGCCCCCAGCGGGATCGCGACCGACGCGATCGTGAAGTTCGGCGGGGCGGCGGCGCCCGTCTTCTCCGCGACCCAGGTCGCCGTGAGGGTGTCGCCGGGCTTCACGCCGCGCACCTCGACGGCCACCAGGATCTTTGGGGTATCGCGGGCGAAGACCGCCTGAGGCGGAACGTCGCCGTCGCCCGGGAAGGTCATGGCCTGCGAGACGTGGGCGGAGGGGGTCGCGGCTGCGGGGGAAGCCCCCGCCGGGGCCGGTGCCGGTGGCGGTGGCGCCGCAGCCGCGACGGCCGCCGCCGGCGCGCTGTCGCACCGCCGCAGCGACTCGTAGCCCTGCGGGAAGCCGGCGAGGTTGAAGTCCGCGTCGGCGCCGTCCAGCTTCAGGATCATCGTCTTGGCGGCCAGGAGGTTCGGCACGATGGTGGCCGGCAGCTCCGCGGTCAGGGTCTGGCCATCGCCCGTCCAGGCGGACTTCGCGATGGCGGTCGTCTTGTCGAGGACGAGGGGGACCCGGATCTTCTCGTTCTTGTCCCAGATCCAGTGCTCGTAGACGAACGTCATCACGACCTTGTCGCCCGCCAGGGCGAAGACCAAGGCGTTCCCGGCGTTGTCGTCGGCCGGGTCCTTGTAGGACTTGCTCATCATGCAGGCCGGGCCGCGCGCCGCGCGCTCGATCTCCCAGCCCCCGGCCTTCTCGAAGGGGATTTCGCCCGCCGCCAGCGCCGGGCCGGCGAACAGGGCGAGGGCGGTGGCGGCGGCGACACGGCCGGACGCCCCGGTCGGGTTCGTCTTGGCCAACTCAACCGTCTTGGCCAACTCAACCGTCTTGGCCGACCGAGGTGACACCCGATGTCCCCGGGCGCCTGCCGTCTTCAACATCGCAAAGCTCCTGCTCGAAGCTTCAGTCATGCTTGAAACACGGAATCACCGTCAACGCACGAAGCGGGGCATGGACAATCCGATCGCCGGAATCCGTGGGATCGGCACGGATTGTCCGTCCGAACCGCGCCTGGAGGGCCTTATCTCTAGTAGATCGGCCCCGGCATCGCGCCGGGCGCGGCGAGCGGCAGCGGCTCGGCGAAGCCCGGGGCCGGTTCCTCGTAGGCGGCGATGGCCGGACGGCGCGGGGCCGGCGCGCGCGGCGGTGCGGCGGCGTAGGCCGACGGAGCCACGGGCGCGCGGGCGACCGGGTTGGGCGCGCGCGGCGCCTGCCGGGAGGACATCGGGCTGGCGCCGTAGGGGTCGTCCTCCTCGAGGTCGACCGGTCCCTGGGGCGGCGCCGGCTGGTAGGCCGGGGCGGGGCGGCGCGTGGCGGGACGGACGCTGCCGTCGGCGCTCAGTTGCGGCTCGAACTTGAGGATCGGCTTGCAGACCCGGCGCAGGCCGCGCGGGTCGTGGCGGGCGAGATCCACGTGGATGTGGTCGTAGTGGAACATGTCCGAGCCCGGCGCCAGCACGGTCGAGAAGCGCTGGCAGGCCCCGTAGAAGACCTCGCGCAGGAACCCCTGTTCGGCCTGCGTGCCGCGCCAGCCGCCCTTGACGGTGATGACGTAGCCGTCGGCGAGCTTGAACGACATGATGTCGAGCGCATTGCCGAACGAATGCTCGGAGAGCTTGGCGCCGACCTGGTTGTTGCGGCCGCGGCAGGCGTAGGAGCCGGCGTTGATCTCGGCCACCGGCTGCCCGAAGTACAGGCTGGCGGCGGGCTGGATGGTGTCGGCGAGCCAGGCCTCGGCCTCGGCGATCGCCGGGCAGGCCAGCGTCATGCGCTGCTTGAGCGCCACCGAGCCCTTGCCCAGGCGCGTCACCCGGAACGGCTGCTGCATGCCGCAGGTGCCCGGCCCCTCGATCGCCTTGGCGGGGGTGACGAACTCGGTCTGTTCCACGAGCTTCTTGGCGAGGCAGGCCTGTTCGGCCTGGTCGCGCCAGGGCTCGCGCTGCTCGAACTTGTTGAGCGCACAGCCGGTGAGCCCCGCGCCGGACAGCGCAAGGGCGGAAAACGCGAGAACGCTACGCCACATGACGGAGACAATGCGAGCGATCGCGTAAACGGGGCGTCAACGCTGACGGGCCGTTGCCAAGCGGCCTGTGGACGGCTGTTGACAGATCGTGCGCGGCGCAACACGGGAGGGGCCATGCTGTCCCTCGTCGATCTGCGCACCCGCATCGCCTCCGGCGCCCTCTCGCCGCAGGCCGCCGTCGCCCTGTGCCAGGAGGCGATCGCCGCCCGCGAAGCGGAGGTCGGCGCTTTGGTGCGCCACCTGCCCGATCCGGTGGTGGCCGCCTCCGGCCCGCTGGCCGGCATCGCGGTGGGGATCAAGGACATCATCGACACCGCCGACATGCCCACCGAGATGGGCTCGGCCATCTACGCCGGCTGGCGGCCCAAGGCCGATGCCGCCATCGTCTCGCGGCTGCGCGCGCTCGGCGCCGTTCCCCTCGCCAAGACCACCACCTGCCCCTTCGCCGGCCTCGACCCGACCGGCACCCGCAACCCGCGCGACCTGCGCCATACCCCCGGCGGCTCCTCGGCCGGCTCGGCGGCGGCGGTGGCCGCCGGCATGCTGCCCCTGGCGCTGGGCACCCAGACCGGCGGCTCGGTGATCCGCCCGGCCGCCTATTGCGGGATCGCGGCGGTCAAGCCGTCGTTCCGGCTGCTGCCGATGGTCGGCGTCAAGACCTTCTCCTGGGCGCTCGATACGCTCGGCCTGTTCGGGGCCGGCGTGCGCGACGTCGCCCATGCCTTGGCGCTCCTGGCCGACCGCCCCGAGATCGATCTTCCGCGAGCCCCCGGCGCGCCGCGCATCGGCGTGGTGCGCCAGGCGTTCGCCGGCACCGCCGAGGCGGACGCCTACGACGCCCTCGCCGCGGCCGTGCGCGCCGCCGAGGCCGCCGGGGCGAGCGTGCGCGACCTGGCCCTGCCGGATGTCCTGGCGGAGGCCTTCGCCGCCCACGGGATCGTGCAGGATGTCGAGGCGCGTCAGGCGCTGGCCTGGGAATACGCCCACCATCGCGCCGCCCTGGGCCCGATGCTGGGGCCGCAGCTCGATGCGGCGCAAGGGATCGGCGCCGCCGACTACGACCGGGCCCGCCGCAGCGCCCATCGCGGCCGGCGCGCCCTCAAGGACGTGTTCGGCGAGGTCGACGTGCTGCTCACCCTCTCCGCCCCGGGCCGCGCCCCGGCCGGGTTGACCAGCACCGGCGCCTCCACCTTCAACCGCCTCTGGACCCTGATGGGCGTGCCCTGCGTCACCGTCCCGGTGCCGGGGCCGGGCCTGCCGCTCGGCGTCCAGGTCATAGCCCGCTTCGGCGACGACGGCCGGGCGCTGGCGGCGGCGGCGATGATCGAGGCGGCGCTGGCCGCCTGACCGCGGGGCGGTCCGGGGAAGGAGCACCATGTCCGCCGAGACCCTCCTCGCCTTTGCCGGGACCTGCTTCCTGATCGAGGTGACGCCGGGGCCGAACATGGCCTACCTCGCCGTGCTGAGCGCGGGCAGCGGGCGGCGGGCCGGGTTCGCCGCCACCGCCGGAATCGCCCTGGGGCTCCTGGCGGTGGGGTCGGCGGCCGCCTTCGGCCTCGCCTCGCTGATCGCCGGTTCGCCCCTCGCCTACGAGGCCCTGCGCTGGGGCGGCGTCGCCTACCTGCTGTGGCTGGCCTGGGACGGCTGGCGCGACGCCGAGACCTCGGCGGTCGAGACCGAAGCCCCGGTGGCGGACATCCGCTATTTCCGCCGCGGCCTCGTGACGAACCTCCTCAATCCGAAGGCGGCGGTGTTCTACGTCGCAGTGCTCCCGAGCTTCGTCGACGCAGGCGCACCGGTCCTGCGCCAGACCCTGGTCCTGTCCGTCGTCTATGTCGCCATCGCCACCGCCATCCACGCCGGCATCGTCGCCCTGGCGGGGATCGCCCGGCCGTTCCTCGAAGACCCGGCCCGCAACCGCGTCCTGCGGCGCACCCTGTCCCTCGCGCTCGCCGCGATCGCCCTCTGGTTCGCCTACAGCACGCGACGCTGACCGGACCTTTCGCGATGCCGGATGAGGCAAGCGCCGCCCCCCCCCGAAGCGGGTGCCGTTTTCGGGGCGGATGGCATAGATCGACCCCTCCCGCGTCCCGCTGCCGGGGCGCCTCCCCTCTCGCCGGATGGACCGGATCTCCGATGCCACCCTGGAAACGCGCCGTCGCCCGGGCCTTCGACCGCGCCGAGGACTACGAATCCGCCGCGGCGATCCAGCCCGTGGCCGCCGCCGGCCTCGCCCGCTCCATCGCGGCCGAGACCCTCGCACCGGCCCCGCGCGTCCTCGAGATCGGCTGCGGCACCGGCCTCCTGACGCGGGCCTTGCGGGAAACGCTGCCGGATGCCGCGATGGTGGTGTCCGACATCGCCCCCGCCATGGTCGCGCGCTGCCGCACCCGCATGGGCCAGGGGTTCGCGGGGCGCTTCCTCGTGATGGACGCCGAAGCGCCGTGCCTCTCGCCCGGCTTCGACCTCGTCGCCTCCAACCTCGCCGCGCAATGGTTCGAGGATCTGCCCGCGACCCTGGCGGGGCTCGCGGGCCTCCTCGCCCCCGGCGGCCTCCTGGCGGTGACGACGCTGGCCGCCGGCACCTTTCGCGAGTGGGCCGATGCGCATGCGGCGCTCGGCCTGATGCCGGGAACGCCGGCCTATCCCGAGGTGTCCGAGCTGCGCGCGATGTCGTTTGCCGGCTGCACCACCCGCGTGAGCGTCGCCCCCCTCGTCGAGGCCCATGGGGACGGCCGCGCCTTCCTGCGGTCGTTGCGCGCCATCGGCGCCGGTACGCCGGCCGGACGCCGCGCCCTCTCGCCGGGCGCTTTGCGAAGGGTGTTGCAGGTCTTCGAGGCGGGCGGCGCCAGCGTCACCTATGCGGTCGCCACCTGCCTGATCCGGCGGGACTGAGCGGAACCGGCCTGCGACGACTTTCCTGTGAAGAAATATTCCTTCCTCGGATTGACCGGCGACAACCGGCGGGCTTAGGGTTTCGGCGACGGCAGCGAGCCGGTGTTCGAAAAAAAAAGCCCCCTCCCGATGTGCGGCATCGTCGGCCTCTTTCTCAAGGACCCGGCCCTGGAGCCGCGGCTCGGCGCCCTGATGGCGGGCATGCTCGGCACCATGACCGACCGTGGCCCCGACAGCGCCGGTTTCGCGGTCTATGGCGCCCCGGCGGAGGGCGCCAAGATCACGCTTCGCGGTCCCGATGCCGCCGGCCTGGAGGCGGCGGTCGCCGCCCTGCAGGTGGCCCTGGGCTTCACCCTCGCGTCGCAGGCGCGCGACACCCACACGGTGCTGGTGGCACCGGAGGGGCGGGAGGGCGAGATCAGGGCCTGGCTCGCCGCCCATCCGGGCATCGACGTGGTCGGCTCGGGGCAACGCATGGAGATCTACAAGGAGGTCGGCCTGCCGGCCGAGGTCGCGCGGCGGTTCTCCCTGTCGGCGATGGCCGGCACCCACGGCATCGGCCACACCCGCATGGCCACCGAGAGCGCGGTGACGACGAACGGTGCCCACCCCTTCTCCACCGGCCCGGACCAGTGCCTCGTCCACAACGGCTCGCTCTCCAATCACAACGCCCTGCGCCGGACCCTGCGCCGCGAGGGCCTGACCTTCGCCACCGACAACGATTCCGAAGTGGCGGCCGGCTACCTCACCTGGCGGATGCGCGAGGGCGCTTCGCTGAAAGGGGCCCTGGAGGCGAGCCTGTCGGACCTCGACGGGTTCTTCACCTTCGTGGTGGGCACGCAGGACGGGTTCGCGGTGCTGCGCGACCCCATCGCCTGCAAGCCCGCGATCATGGCCGAGACCGACGCCTGGGTCGCCTTCGGCTCCGAATACCGGGCGTTGGTCGGCCTGCCCGGCATCGAGGGCGCCCGCGTGTTCGAGCCCGAGCCCGCCACCGTCTATGCCTGGGAGCGAGGGTGAGGAATGAGCAGGATGGAACCCAAAAACCGCGCCCCACTTTTTGGCATCCTGCTCTGATGCCCCTGGTGAACTTGCGCGAAACGACGCTGCGCGACCTCAACCGCAGCCTCCACGCACTGCCTCCCGACACCAACGAGACGCATTGGACCGTGCGCCACCCCGACGGCCGCCACGCCGTCGCGGCCGGCCTCGACCGGGCCATCGCCGTCGAGATCGAGGGGCACGTCGGCTATTACTGCGCGGGCATGAACGCCCTGGCGCAGGTGGTCGTCCACGGCAACGCCGGGGTCGGGGTCGCCGAGAACATGATGTCGGGCCGCGTCCACGTGCGCGGCGACGCCAGCCAGGCGGCCGGCGCCACCGCGCACGGCGGCCTGCTGGTGGTGGACGGCAACGCCGCGGCCCGCTGCGGCATCTCGATGAAGGGCGTCGACATCGTCGTGAAGGGCTCGGTCGGCCACATGTCGGCCTTCATGGCGCAGTCGGGCACCCTGACGGTGCTGGGGGACGCGGGCGAGGCGCTGGGCGATTCGCTCTACGAGGCCCGGCTCTACGTGCGCGGCGCGGTGACGAGCCTCGGGGCCGATTGCATCGAGAAGGCGATGCGCGACGAGCACCGGGCGGAGCTCGCCGAAAAGCTGGCTGCGGCGGGGCTCGCGGGCGAGGTCGATCCGGCCGAATTCCGCCGCTACGGCTCGGCCAGGCGCCTCTACCACTTCACCGTCGACAACGCGGGAGCCTATTGATGAGCGAGCCGCCCCGCACCCGGCCGCGCCTGTCGGCGACCTTCACCCCCGACGTGATGGCCGAGATCCGCCGCGCGGCGGCCACCGGCATCTACGACATCCGCGGAGCTGGGGCCAAGCGCAAGCTGCCGCATTTCGACGACCTGCTGTTCCTCGGCGCCTCCATGAGCCGCTATCCCCTGGAGGGCTACCGCGAGCGCTGCGACACGCAGGTGGTGATGGGCGCGCGTTTCGCCGAGAACCCCATCACCCTGAAGACGCCGATCACCATCGCCGGCATGAGCTTCGGCTCGCTCTCGGGCCAGGCCAAGGAGGCCTTGGGGCGCGGCGCGACCCTGGCGGGCACCACCACCACCACCGGCGACGGCGGCATGACCGACGAGGAGCGCGGCCACTCGCAGACACTCGTCTACCAGTACCTGCCCTCCCGCTACGGCATGAACCCGGTGGACCTGCGCCGGGCCGACGCCATCGAGATCGTCATCGGCCAGGGCGCCAAGCCCGGCGGCGGCGGCATGCTGCTCGGCCAGAAGATCACCGACCGGGTGGCGGGCATGCGCAACCTGCCGCCGGGCATCGACCAGCGCTCGGCCTGCCGCCACCCGGACTGGACCGGGCCGGACGATCTCGCCATCAAGATCGAGGAACTGCGCGAGATCACCGACTGGCGGACGCCGATCTACGTCAAGGTCGGCGCGAGCCGGCCCTATTACGACACGGCGCTGGCGGCCAAGGCCGGGGCCGACGTGGTGGTGCTCGACGGCATGCAGGGCGGCACCGCCGCGACCCAGGACGTCTTCATCGAGAACGTCGGCCTGCCGATCCTCGCCGCCATCCGCCCGGCGGTGGAGGCGCTGCAGGACCTCGGCCTCCACCGCACGGTGCAGCTCGTGGTCTCGGGCGGCATCCGCTCGGGCGCGGACGTGGCCAAGGCCCTGGCGCTGGGCGCCGACGCCGTGGCGATCGGCACCGCCGCCCTCATCGCGCTGGGCGACAACGACCCGGCCTACGAGGACGAATACCGGGCGCTCGGCACCACCGCCGGCGCCTACGACGACTGGCACGAGGGCAACGACCCGGCCGGGATCACGACGCAGCGCCCCGAGCTCGCCAGCCGCTTGGACCCGGTGCTCGGCGGCCGGCGGCTCGCCAACTACCTCGCGGTGATGACGCTGGAGGCCCAGACCATCGCCCGCGCCTGCGGCAAGAGCCACCTCCACAACCTCGAACCGGAGGACCTGGTGGCGCTGACCATCGAAGCGGCGGCGATGGCACGGGTCCCGCTTGCGGGGACGGACTGGGTGCCGGGCAGGGGGTTCTAAAACCCGCCCCCGCTGCGGGGGAGGGTCCATGCGCCTGGATCAGGAGAGGACATTGCGATGACGCCGGACCTCGAAGCCGTCGCCCGGGAGCGGGGCATCCGCTATTTCCTGATCTCCTACACCGACCTGTTCGGCACCCAGCGCGCCAAGCTGGTGCCGGCCAGCGCCATCGGGGGGATGATGCGGGACGGGGCGGGGTTCGCCGGCTTCGCCTCCTGGCTCGACATGACGCCGGCCGACCCGGACGTCTTCGCGAGGCCCGACCCGGACGGGCTGATCCAGCTGCCCTGGAAGCCGGAGGTCGGCTGGCTGCCGGCCGACCTGTCCATGGCGGGCGAGGCCGTCGCGCAGGGGCCGCGCAACCTCCTCAAGGCCCTGGTCGCCCGGGCGGCCGAGGACGGCCTGCGCATGAAGACCGGCGTCGAATGCGAGTTCTTCCTGATCACGCCGGACGGCCTGTCGCCCGCCGACACCGCCGACCGCCAGGCCAAGCCCTGCTACGACCAATCGGCCCTGATGCGCCGCTACGACGTCATCACCGAGATCTGCGACGCCATGCTGTCGCTCGGCTGGGCGCCCTACCAGAACGACCACGAGGACGCCAACGGCCAGTTCGAGATGAACTGGGCCTACGACGACGCCCTCGTCACGGCCGACCGGCACGCCTTCTTCAAGTTCATGGCCCGCTCCATCGCCGAGAAGCACGGCCTGCGCGCCACCTTCATGCCGAAACCCTTCGCGGAGCTCACCGGCTCGGGCTGCCACGCCCACGTCTCGCTCTGGCGCGGGGACACCAACGTCTTCTCCGATCCGGACCGCGCGCTCGGCCTGTCGCAGGTGGGCACCCACTTCATCGGCGGCGTGATGCATGCGGCCCAGGGGCTCGCGGCACTGACCAACCCCACCGTGAATTCCTACAAGCGGCTGAATGCGGCGACCACGACCTCCGGCTCGACCTGGTCGCCCAACACCGTGACCTACGGCGGCAACAACCGCACCCACATGATCCGCATCCCCGACGGCGGCCGCTTCGAGTTCCGCCTCGCCGACGGGGCCGCCAACCCCTATCTGCTCCAGGCGGGGCTGCTGGCCGCCGGCCTCGACGGGATGCGCCGCGCGCGCGACCCGGGCCCGCCGCTCGACATCAACATGTACACCCACGGCCATACCCTGGAGGGCGTGACGCGGCTGCCGCTCAACCTCCTCGACGCCCTGCGGGCGCTGGCGGCCGACCCGGTCCTGTGCGAGGCGCTCGGGCCGTTCGTGCCGTCCTACGTCAAGCTCAAGACCCAGGAATGGGAGGCCTACGCCCGCCACCTGACCCAGTGGGAGCGCGACACCACCCTCGACTGCTGACGGCCCCGATCCGGTGCAGGCCCGATCAGCCGCCGGCCTTGGTGTCCTCGCCCGCCCCCTCGACGGTGCAGGACACCGCCTGGACGGCGGCGTTGGCGGCGGCGCGCTGGCTCGGCAGGTCGGCGATCACCCGGACCACGACGAACCCCTTGGTGTTGGGCGCGACCACCCGCACGTCGCGGCTGACCTCGTTCTCGTCCTCGTTGGCCAGGGCCTCGTCGAACTGGCGCCGGGTCAGGATCACGAGGTCGAGGGCGCCGCGCACCGCCGCCTGATCGGTGACGGCATAGAAGGCGCCCCGGCGCCCGTGGACCGCCACCGACATCATCAGCGGCCCGGTGCGCGCCGCAACCCGCAGGGGCCCGTCGGTGAGGTCGTAGGGGCACAGCCCCACCGCCACCACGGGATCGGGGATCGGCAGCCACGCCTCGGCCGCGGGCGGCGTGTCGCCGGTGGCGAGGGCGAAGATCCGCATGCCGCCCTCGCCCCCCTGGCCGGCACGCGCCCGCGACAGCGCGTCGGATTCCGACAGGCTCGGGATCGCCAGCACCACGACGATGTGGACGAGCCCGGCCAGCACCAGGCCGCAGGCGGTGGCGAGCCACAGGCGGCCGCGCGGGCTCATGCCGAAATCCTCGCCGATATCCTCGCCGGTGTCGCCCCCGGAGGGCTTTCTCGCGCTCACGAGCGGCACCCCGTCCGGCGGATCTCGGGCAGGGCCGACCGGTCGAGGGTGCCCGCGCTGGCGGCCACGGGGGTGTCGTAGAGGCGCAGCGCCAGGCGCACCGGCCCGCTCGCACGCGGCATCGGCAGCCAGTTGCCGGGCTGGACCTCAGGCGCCAGGGCGATGACGAAGTGGCCGTCCGCCTCGCGCAGGATCTCGGTGGAGGTGAAGCCTTCGCGCAGAAGCGGGGCGTCGGCGGGCCTCGGCCCGCGCCCGGCCACCGTCAGCGTCCAGGCGCGGGCCGGGGGGGTGGTGCCGGCCACGGCGTAGGTGCAGCCGGCGTCCATGGCGCGGCCGTCGGAGTCCTGCGAGGCGGTGAGGAGCAGGCCCTCGCCGACGCCCAGCGGGATCTCGCCGCGCCGCGAGTTCACCGCCCGGGTGTAGGGATCGGCGCCCACCGCCCCGGCCCGGGGCCATGCGGTCCAGGACCCGGCCACGACCCCGCCGAAGGGATAGCCGCCGCGGGTGGCGTAATCGGCGCTGGCAAGGCCCAGCCCCGCCCCCAGCGCCAAGGCGTAGACGAACAGGCCGACGTTCGAGGTCCGGCGCAGGAGGGAGCGGGCGCGTTCGGCCAGCGGCCGGCCACGCCCCGCGATCGAGGCCATCTCAGCCAGCCTGCTCACCAACGGCGCCTTCCTCGTCCCCTGGGTCTCCGGCGACCCGGTCGCCCCCTCATGGACCGGTCCGGCGGCGCTGTCACGGCATCCCGATGCGGCCGGAGACCGGGCGGGCGCCCTCGGCCAGCGGCGTCACCGGCTCGAAGCCGGCGCGGGGCGAGGGCCGCGCCTCCACGGTGCGGAACAGGCCGTTGAGGCCGCCGATGACCTCGAACGAGCGCCGCGACAGCTTGCCGGCGGCACTGGCCGCGGCGTTGACGGGGGCGGCGGCCGCGTCGACGCTCGCCTGGAGGGCGGGCCGGCCCGGCTCCTTCACGCCCGGCAGGGGCTTGAGCTCGATGCCCTTGTGGGCGCTCTCCATCACCTCGCGCCAGGTCATGGCCGGCAGGGAGCCGCCGGTCATCTTGTTGGTGGAGGTTGAATCGTCGTTGCCGAACCAGACCGCGCCGACGAAGTTGCCGGTGTAGGCCACGAACCAGGCGTCCTTGTAGGCGTTGGTGGTGCCGGACTTGCCCGCGACCTTGATGCCCTCGAGCTGGGCGCGCTTGCCGGTGCCCTCCTCCACCACCTTGTTGAGCATGAAGTTCATGTCGGCCACCACCTGGGTCGACAGGATCTGCTCGGGCTTCTCGTCGGCGTGCCGGTAGATGATCTCGCCGGCCGAGTTCTTCACCTCCATCGCCGCGTAGGGCTTGGCCTTGCGCCCGCCGTTGGCGAACACGGCATAGGCCGCGGCCTGGTCGATCACGTTGACCTCGGCCGAGCCGATCGGCAGCGACACCGTGTCGATGAGCGGCGTGGTGATGCCCATGCGGTGGGCGAGATCGATGATCTTGGCGCGCCCGGCCTTGGCCGCGTTGGCCTGGTGGCTGATGCCAAGCGCCTTGCCCAGCGCGATGGAGATCTGGATCGGGATGGTGTTGATCGATTTGGCCACCGCCACCGTGAGGTTGGTGGCGCCCGAGAACGAGCGGCCGTAGTTCTGCGGGCACCAGTTGCCGATGCAGATCGGCGCGTCGACCACCCGGGTCTCGGGCCGGTACAGGCCGGCGGCGAGACCCGCGGCATAGACGTAGGGCTTGAACGACGACCCGGGCTGGCGCAGCGCGTCGGTGGCGCGGTTGAACTGGCTCTGGCCGTAGTCGGAGCCGCCGACCATCGCCCGCAGGGCGCCGTCGGGGTCGAGGATGACCATGGCGGCTTCCTCGACCTCGTACTGGTCGCCGTACTGGCGCAGGGTGTTCTCCACCGCCTGGTCGGCGCGCTTCTGGATGGCGAGGTCGAGGGGCGTCTTGACGGTGAGCACGCGGTCGCTGCGCAGGCGGCCCGCGTCGGCCATGCCCTTGATCTCGCCGAAGGCCCAATCGAGGTAGTAGTCGGCGGTGATGTCGCGGGTCCGCGTCACCGGGGTGGCCGGGTTGCGCAGCGCCGTCTGGATCTGGCCCTCGGTGAGGAAGCCCGCCTCGACCATGTTGTGGAGCACGTCGACGGCCCGCGCGCGGGCGGCGGGCAGGTTGACGTGGGGGGCGTATTTCGTGGGCGCCTTGAACAGGCCGGCCAGCATCGCGGCCTCGGCGAGGCTGATGTCCTTGAGCCGCTTGCCGAAATAATAATCCGCCGCCGCCACGGCGCCGAAGGTGCCGCCGCCCATGTAGGCGCGGTCGAGGTAGAGCTTGAGGATCTCGTTCTTGGTCAGATGGCATTCGAGCCAGAGCGCCAGGAACGCCTCGTTGATCTTGCGCTCCAGGGAGCGCTCGTTCGACAGGAACAGGTTCTTGGCGAGCTGCTGCGTGATCGAGGAGCCGCCCTGCGTCGAGCCGCCGCCGCGCGAGTTCGAGACCAGGGCGCGGGCGGTGCCGATGGGGTCGATGCCCCAATGCTCGTAGAAGCGCCGGTCCTCGGTGGAGACCAGGGCCTTGATCATCGTGTCGGGGAAGTCGTCGAGCTTGAGCGAATCGTCGTGCTTGATGCCGCGGCGCCCGACCTCGGTGCCGTAGCGGTCGAGGAAGGTGACGGCGAGGTCCTGGGTCTTGAGCCAGTTGTCGCTGGTGAGGTTGAAGGCCGGCTGCGCCAGGGCGAGCATGGCGATGGCACCGCCCGTGCCAAGGGTCATCGCCTCGCTGGTGAGATCGAGGACGCCGCGCTTCCAGCCGCGCACGGAAAACACGTTCATGCGCCGGGAGAAGGTCTCGTACCCCTCCCCTGCCGAACGGCCGCTCTCGTAGAGGCTGGCGTTCACCCAGGCGTCGAAGGCCAGCGCCCCTCGCTTGATCCGGGTCAGCAATGCGGTGGCAGGGGGCAGGCGCACGGCGTCTCTCGTCCTCGGTCACCGCGACGGCGACCCGGTCCGACGGACCGGGTCGTGCCGCCCACCATTCATGCCGGAACAACGCGACCGGCGCAGCCCCGGTCCATCGCCGCGCGCCGGCAATCTTTCATTAACATTGATTCGCGATTGGGGCGCGGCAAAGACGGCGGCGTGGCTTTCCCAGGCGGGGCCGCCTGGCGGAGCGCGGGCCCCGTCCGCGATGAGGCGTAGGACTTCGGGTCGAAACCGGCTAGCGTCCGCCGATCATGGGCTGGCAGTGTCAGGCGCCGATGACAGAGAGCCTCGATGCTCCCGCCTTCCTGCCGGAGGCCCGCCCATGCCCGATCACCCGTTCCCGCGGGCGCTGCCGGAGGCGCATCGCTACCGCGCGCTCCTGCTCGACATGGGCGGACACGTCATCCGCGTCCGCATGTTCGCGGCCGGCGACGACGAGGAAGCGTTCGGGATCACGCGCACCATGCTCGACGGGCGGGTGCTGGAGCTCTGGGACGGCCCGCGCTTCGTTCGGAGGTTCGGGTCGGTCGAGCCCTGAGCCAAGCCCCGCGGCAGGCGCGAGGCGACCGATCGGGCCGTGATCGCCATCGGGCGGGTACGGCTGGGCGGGTACGGTTGGGGTGGAGCCCATGCCGGGGCTACATCCAGGTCCCGTCGTTGATCCGCGACCTGATCGGGTGCTGGTCCGCGAGGAAGTGGGCGTGGGAGATGCCCGCGGCCAGAGCGATGGCGGCGGAGGCATACGAACTCGCGGAGCGATAGGGGTGATACCCCGCGGTCGTCACCGCCCACCGGAAGCGGTCCCTCTCGCTGCGGCATGCGAAGACGGCCACGCTGTGGTCGGGGAGTGTGGGGATCTGCATGCCCCCACCATGCCACGGCGGTCGACCACCACCAACCGCGTCGCACGACGCCGGCCGGAGCCTCGAACGGATCCGGCCGCGCCGATGGCAACGCTTGCTCTGGCCTGCGCCATGCGGCAGGAGGGCGAGAGTCGGCCGATCGCCGATCTCCCTCCTGTGACCCTCAAGGTGGCGCCGATGCGCATCCGCACGGCCGCGCGCGCCGAGACCACTCCCGCCGGGCAGGCGAGCGACCCGGCCTCCGCGCCGTTCTGGAAGCGCAAGAGCCTGGAGGCGATGACGCCGTCCGAATGGGAGAGCCTGTGCGACGGCTGCGGCCGCTGCTGCCTCCTCAAGCTCGAGGACGACGACACCGGCGAGGTCTACCCCACCGACGTCGGCTGCACCCTCCTCGACGCCCACGCCTGCCGCTGCAGCGACTACAGGAACCGGCAGAAGCGGGTGCCCGACTGCGTGCGCCTGACGCCGGAGGCGGTGCGCACCATCCCCTGGCTGCCGCCGACCTGCGCCTACCGCCTCCTGCGCGAGGGCCGCGACCTCTACGACTGGCACCCCCTCGTCACCGGCCGGGCCGCCAGCGTCCACGAGGCCGGCATCTCGGTGCGCGGCCGGGTCTCGGGCAACGAGGAGGAGTTCACCACCGACGAACTGCTCGACCGCATCGTCACCTGGCCGGGCCGGACGCCCGAGACCGAGGATCCGGACGAGGACGCCTGATCGTCTTCACGCAAGTTAAGATGCGGCCCGCCTGAGGAACCCGGCAATCTCCACCCCGTTGCCCTAGCGACGATACGGACTGGATCGCGATCCAAATCCGATCAAGCTCAAGCATACAGGGTCGATACCATGGGTATTTTCTCCAAGCCGATCAAGACGCTCGACGATTTGTTCACGCACATGCTGCAGGACATCTATTACGCGGAGCAGCAGATCACCAAGTCGCTGCCGAAGATGATCGACAAGGCCACCAACGCGCAGCTCAAGAGCGGCTTCGAGCTCCACCTGCGCGAGACGGAAGCCCAGATCGGCCGCCTCGACCAGGTGTTCGCCAAGCTCGGCAAGACGGCCAAGGGCGTCGATTGCGCCGCCATCGACGGCATCATCGCCGAGACCAAGGAGATCATGGGCGACGTCGACGATCCGCAGGTGCTCGATGCGGCCCTGATCGCCGGCGCGCAGGCGGTGGAGCACTACGAGATCACCCGTTACGGGACGCTGGTCGCCTTCGCCAAGCAGCTCGGCCACCACGAGGTCGTCGGCCTGTTGCAGCAGACCCTGGACGAGGAGCGTGCCACCGACACGGTGCTCACCGCCCTCGCCGAAGGTAGCGTCAACAGCCGCGCCGCCGCCTGAGGGCCGAGCCCCGAGACCGAAGTCCAAGACCGAAGACCCGCAGCGCGATAGCCCGGGACCGTCAGGGGTCCCGGGCGTCGTCGCGTCAGCGCTCCGCGAGGAGGCGGCCGCCGGCCAGGGTGTTGGCGCAGATGACGGCGCCGACCACCACGAGATGGATGGCGAGGTCGGTGAGCGTCGCGTCGTGGGGATGGAACGGGATCAGCAGCACGGCCGCCGCCGCGGCCGCCGCGAGCCCCCCCAAGGCGGCGGTGAGGTTGGGCCGCAGCGGGCAGGCCCGGCGCAGCATCAGCACGAGGGCGAGCGACAGCGGCGCCGAGGCGCACAGCAGGAACACGAGGCAGCCGCCCATCTCGTAGGCGTCGGCGACTTCGATGCCGGTCACCGTCCAGGAGCGCAGGCAGCCGACGCCGCTGGCGCCGATCCAGACAACGGCCGGCCCCAGCGGTAGCAGCGCCCATGCGGGGTTGCGGCCCGGCACGCTGGTGTGGAAGGCGGCGACGGCCGCCGTCAGCGCGGTGAGCAGGGCGCCGAGCGCGGCCAGCCCGAGGTCCGGCACCGCCATGCGCACCCTGAGTCCGTCGAGGTCGGCGAGCGGCATCAGGACGAGGCCGACCGCCAGTGCCGCGCCGAGCCAGGACGACGCCCGCAGCCACGGGGCGGGCAGGCGCCGGACAGGCGCGAGCCGGCCGGTCAGATCCTCGACGAGATCGTCGTGACCGTCCCGACCGACGCGGGTCATGTTCCGCGTGTCAGACATCGGTCCCTCCCCTGGTGCCCGACAACGTCCCGCGCAGGGCCTTCAGGGCCCGGTGCAGGTTGACCTTGAGCGCGCCCTTGCTGCGCCCGGTGATGGCCGCGGCCTCCTCCAGGGACCGCTCTTGGAACGCCAGGTGCTCCACCGCCTCGCGCTGGCCCGGCGAGAGTCCGGCCACGGCCCGAGCCAGCGCGAGGTCGCGCTCCCCGGTCTCCAGGCGGGCGCCCGGCGCCGGCCCGAGATCGGCATGGGCCTCGTAGGCGATGGGATCGTGGACCTCCTGCGGCCGGCGGCCGGTACGGCGCATCGCGTCGATGGCCCGGCGCTGAGTGATGGCGCGCAGCCAGGGCAGGAACGGCCGGGCGGGATCGTAGGTCGCCCGCGCCCGGTGGATGGTGACGAGGGTCTCCTGCACGACGTCGTCCACCGCATCCGGGCGCACCCCTTGCGCCCGTGCCATGCCCGCGATCACCGGCAGGCAATCCTTGAGCAGGCGGCGATACGCGGCGGCATCGCCGCCCTGGGCGGCGGCCATCGCGGACGACAGCCTCTCGTCGAGCACCATGGTGGACCTGTCGCGGCTCCGCATGACAGTCGCCAGGGACGGCCCCGGATCGACGGACGCGATCATCATGGTTGCACCTCCGCTTGTCCAACCCGCGCCATGCCGCTCCCATCAGGACCCGGCGCCGGTCAGGCGCGCGGCCCCGAGGATGCGACCGTCGGCCGCCTGCAGCAGCACCGCGGCGTCGGACCCGGCCGGGGCAGGCTGGGTCACGGTCCTGGCCGCGCCGGTCCAGCCGCCGAGGTCGCGCACCGAGCGCACCACGTTCGACTGGACCAGGTCGTGCCCCGCGTTCTCGCCGCGGGCGACCGCGGTGCGGACCTCCCGGTCGAACCCGACGAGGACGATCCGGCCGCTGCCCGCGCCCGCCCCGAGGCCGACGACGAGGTCGCCACCCTTGCGCACCAGGGTCATCGCGGCGACGGGGGAGGCGCGCCGGGCCTCGGCGATGGCCGCGGCGACCTCGCCGCGCTGCGAGCCGAGGACGCTGCGACGGCCGTCGATCACCATCTGCGGCGTGAAGACGCGCGTCTCGCCGAGGGTTCGCGCGTAGGCCTCCTGCCGGTCCGTAGCGGCGGGCAGGGAGACGGTGTCGCGCCAGGACAGGCGGTTCCAGTAGGTGACGTGGAAACCGAGCGCCAAGACGTCGGGCTGGTCGCGCAGGTCGGTCAGCACCGCCTCGGCCGGCGGGCAGGACGAGCAGCTCTGCGAGGTGAAGAGCTCGACCACCACCGGCCGCTGGGCCGCGGCGACGGGGGCAGACAACAGCGTCAGCCCGGCGAGGGCGAGGAGGAGGGCGCGCATGGGAGAGGGCTTTTCTCGAACCGCGGGACGGGATGCCCGATGTTCGCCCGCCACCCGTGGCCGGTTACGTCGCCGGGGCGAGGTCGAAGCGGGAGACGTCGTGCAACAGCGCGACGAAGGCCCGCGCCCCGTGGTCGAGGGCGACGGCACCGGCCTGCGCCGTGCCGAGGCGGGCGTCGCCGATGGCGCCGGCGGGGTTGAGGTCCCCCGCCTTCCAGGCGAAGGCCGCCGGCCGGCCGGCGCGCAGGTGGGTGAAATCCCGCTCCATGACGAGCGTGCGCGGGGTGAAGTCGGCGATGGCCTCGGTGCGCACGGCCTCGGGCGCGAGCGCCAGCATCAGCGCCGTCTCGATGCCGCCGGCATGGATGCCGTGGCGGACCTCGGCGTCCGGAAACAGACCGTCGGGATAGCCGAACCGGCTCCAGGCGGTGGTGACGGCGATGAGGCCGCAGCGCCCGCGCAGCTCCAGGGCGACGAGGTCGATGAGGGCGCTGTTGCCGCCGTGCGAGGTGACGATGACGAGGCGGCCGCAGCCGGCCCGATGGACGCAGGCACCGATCTCGATCCAGGCGCGCAGGGCCGTCTCGGTGGTGAGGGTGAGGGTGCCAGCGAACTCGTCGTGCTCGTCGGATTTGCCCACCGCCTGCACCGGCAGGACCAGCACGTCGAGGTCGTCGGGGACCAGGGCGGCGACGCGGGCGAGATAGCCCTCGGCGATGGTGACATCGGTGGAGAGCGGCAGGTGCGGCCCGTGCTGCTCCACCGCCGCCACCGGCAGCACCGCGATCGTGCGGCTCATGTCGCGCGCGCGCATCTCCTGCGTCGTGAGGGCGGACCAGGGCTGCATCGGCATCGGGGACGCTCCTCGCGACCAAGCTGTCCGCCGGCCATAGGCCCTATCGGGCCGACGAAAAAGGCGCCCCCGCGCATGCGGGTGGCGCCTTTCGTCACCGGTGAGCTGCCGGTCGTTCGCGGGTCAGCGGGTGCGGCGCAGCAGCCAGCCCGCGCCGAAGGCGGCGGCGGCCACCAGCAGCAGCGTCACGGCCTTGTTCTCCTCGGCGCGGTCGGCGACGGCGCGACTGCGGCGGGCGGCTTCGTGGCGGAGATGACGGCCCCGGTCCTGAACGTCGTCGAAGAGCGCGCGACCGCGGTCGGTGGCCTCGTCGGCCAGGTGGCGGCTCCGGTCGCGCAGGTCGCGGCCCCGGTCCTGGACGTCGTCGAGCAGGGCGCGGCCGCGGTCGGCGGCCTCGTCGGCGAGGTGGCGGCCGTCGCGCTGCAGGTTCCGCGCGGTGTCGCGGGCATCGCCGTAGGCGTGCTGGGCGGCTCCGGCGACCTGATCGTAGGCGCCCTCGACCTGCTGGCGGGCGCGGCCCGTCACGGCGCCGATCGCGGTCTCGCCGCGGCCCTTGAGGTGGCGCAGGCCGCCTTCGAGATGATCTCTGTTCATGCTGAACGATCCTTCGTTCGTAGATGGTTCAAACGTGGGTACGACGAAGTCAGGCCCAGTCCCGCGCGGGACGGCACCGAGGCCGCCCCGCGCCATGGTCGTCGTGTCCGGCGATTCGTCGGGGATCTAATCGTCTTGGGACGATCAGATCTTCTTGACGGCGTCGGCCGCGGTCTGGGCGGCGCTCTTGGCGCCGTCCTTGACGTCGCCGACGGTCTTCTGGGCTTCGCCCTTCAGCTCCTGGGCCTTGCCCTCGGCCTGCAGCTTCTCGTTGCCGGTGGCCGAACCGATGCCCTGCTTGATGTTGCCGACGGCTTCGTTGGCGAGACCCTTGATCTTGTCCGTGGTGCTGCTCATGGGAAACGTTCCATCCTTGGTTGAGGAGGCGGCGACGTCGCACACCGTGCCCGCTCACCGTCGGCAACCGGAACGGTGCAGCGCACCGATTGTTCCCCGGACGACTGCGGGATCGGTTTTGCGGCAGCGCAGCGATGAGGAGCGGGCAGGGCGCGGCATGACCTGTCGAACGTCACGATTTCGTCAGGTCTAAAGAATTTTGTCCTTGGTCGACAAAATTTTTATGAGGGTCGATGCTGCCGCGATGCTCTATAGCGCCTTGAATCGACGATCCGGATCTTTAGAACCGCCGCTGGCGACACCGCCGACGAGGAAGAGCACGCCATGACGATGCACGCCGTGCGTCCCGCTTCCGCGCCCGCCCGGAGCCTCTGAGGCGATGGCGCGATGGATCTCCTACCGGCACGAGGGCCGGGACGGTTTCGGACACCTCGACGGCGACACCATCGCGGTGTTCACGGGCGACCTGTTCGGCACGCCGACGGCCACCGGCGAGACCCTCGCCGTCGCGGCGGTGACGACCGCCCTGCCCTGCCGCCCCTCCAAGCTCATCGCCCTGTGGAACAATTTCCACGCGATGGCCGACAAGCAGGGGCTGGAGCGGCCGGCGGCGCCCCTGTTCTTCGTGAAGCCGCCCAACACCTACTGCGCCAGCGGCGAGGCGGTGGCGGTCCCCGAGGGGATCGGGCGCATCCTGTTCGAGGGCGAACTCGGCATCGTCGTCGGCAAGGCCGGGCGCGACCTCACGGTGGCGGCGGCGGCCGGGCACATCTTCGGCTACACCTGCGTCAACGACGTGACCGCCCTCGACGTCCTCAAGGCCGACCCGAGCTTCGTGCAATGGACCCGCTCGAAGGGCCTCGACGGGTTCGGCCCGTTCGGGCCGGTCATCGCCACCGGGCTCGATTCCGACACCCTCACCGTGCGGGTCCGGGTCAACGGTCGCGAGCGCCAGAGCTATCCGCTCTCCGACATAATCCTCAAGCCCGCCGAGATCGTCTCCCTGGTCTCGCAGGGGATGACCCTGGAGCCGGGCGACCTCATCGCCTGCGGCACCTCGAACGGCGCCGGCCCGATCCCCAAGGGCGCGACCGTGGCGGTCGAGATCGAGGGCATCGGCGTGCTCGAGAACCGGTTTTCATGAGGAACGTCACCGCGGCCGCCGCGCGGCCCATCCCCGCCCATCGGATTCGCGCACCGCTCGGTGGACGACCACAGGGTGCGCGCCGAGGCTCCCTCTCCTGGAAGGAGAGGGTAGGGGTGAGGTGTGCGACCTCTCCGGACAGACCTCTCACCTCACCCTGTCCCTCTCCTTCCAGGAGAGGGGACCCGCGCTTCGACCGACGGCCGGCATCTCTCGCCGCGGGTGATATCCGTGCCGCCGCCCTCGGCCTGGCCCGGGCGGGGGAACCTCCGCGCGCCGGCCGTCTTCAAGCCCGGCAGAACGCCAAGCCCAGCAGAACGCAAGGTCAGTGACATGAGCATCGCCATCGTCGGCGCAGGCGCCATCGGCGGATTCCTCGGGGTTCGGCTCGCCCACGCCGGCGAGGACGTCACCTTCATCGCGCGCGGCGCCAACCTGTCGGCCATCCGCGAGAACGGCATGCGCCTGATCGAGGAGAACGGATCCGAGATCCACGTCACCAACCTCAAGGCGACGGCCTCGATGGCGGAGGCGGGCCCGCACGACGTGGTCCTGCTCACCGTCAAGGCGCACCAGGTCGGGCCGATCGCGGCCGACCTGCACCACCTCATCGGCCCTGAGACGATGGTGGTGACGATGCAGAACGGCATCCCGTGGTGGTACTTCTCGGGCGGCCACGGTGGCGATCTCGCCGGCACGCACCTCGAGACCGCCGATCCGGGCGGCCTCATCGCGAAACACCTCGACCCCAGGCACGTGATCGGCTCGGTGGTCTATCCGGCGGCCGTGCTCACCGAGCCCGGCGTGGTGCAGGTCATCGAAGGCCACCGCTTCGGCTTGGGCGAACTCGACGGCAGCATGAGCCCGCGGGTGCAGTCCCTGGCGCAGCGCCTGATCAAGGCCGGCTTCCGCGCGCCGGTCACCAGCGACATCCGGGCGGAGATCTGGCTCAAGCTGTGGGGCAACCTCAGCTTCAACCCGATCTCGGCGCTCTCCCACGCCACCCTCGTGGACATCTGCCAGTTCCCCGAGACCCGGGCACTGGCCGCCGACATGATGCGCGAGGCGCAGACCATCGCCAACGCGCTCGGCGTCACGTTCAAGCTCGGCATCGAAAAACGCATCGCGGGCGCCGAGAAGGTCGGCGCGCACAAGACATCGATGCTGCAGGACGTGGAGGCCGGCCGGCCCATCGAACTCGAGGCGCTGGTGGGCTCGATCATCGAACTCGGCCGCCTCACCGGCACGCCGACCCCGCACATCGGCACGGTCTATGCCTTGATGCGCCTGCTCTCCCAGAGCCTCGATCGCGCGCAGGGGCGTCTCGCCATCGCGCCGGCCTGACGCTTCTCCCCCCTCCCCTCCCACACTCAGGGAGGGGGCACGGCCCGGACGGACGCGGTCGATCCCCTCAGGCGGGTCCAGGTAGGCGCGGCACCGCCTCGCCCTGCTTAAGTCTTTGATGTGTCCCAGGTTTTTGACGCAGAACCGGTGGCCACTTTTGCGAAACCTGCTTAAGGACGGTGACAGATCCATGGCCGAGACCGCCACAACCCTCCATGCCCTGATCCAGGCCGGCGCCGACGAGGCCACGGCGCTGTCGAGCCCCGGCGGCGTGCCCCTCACCCACGGTGCCCTGCGGGCGCTGGCCACGCGCACCGTCGCCGACTTCAACGCCCACGGGATCGGACGCGGCGACCGGGTCGCAATCGTGCTCGACAACGGGCCGGAGATGGCCGCGGCCTTCATCGCGGTGGCGGCGGGCACGACCTCGGCCCCCCTGAACCCGGCCTACAAGGCCGACGAGTTCAAGTTCTACCTCACCGATCTCGGCGCCAAGGTGCTGGTGGTGGCCGAAGGCTCGGCTTCGCCGGCGGTCGCGGTGGCCGAGGCGCTGGGCATCGCGGTGGTGCGCCTGACGCCGACCCCGAACCGGGGTGCGGGCAGCTTCACCCTCGCCTTCCCGATGGCGGACGCCGCCCCGGCGGCCGGCGGCCCGGCCGAACCCTCGGACATCGCCCTGGTGCTCCACACCTCGGGCACCACCTCGCGCCCCAAGATCGTGCCGCTCACCCAGACCAACGTCTGCGCTTCGGCCGGCAACATCCGCACCGCGCTCGCCTTCACGGCCGAGGACCGCGGCCTCAACATCATGCCGCTGTTCCACATCCACGGGCTGATCGCCGGCATCCTGGCGCCGCTTTCGGCGGGGGGGCAGGTCGCCTGCACCCCGGGCTTCAACGCCCTCAAGTTCTTCGGCTGGATGGGGGAGGTGCGCCCGACCTGGTACACGGCGGTGCCGACCATGCACCAGGCGATCCTCGGCCGCGCCGCCCGCAACGCCGAGGTCATCAAGGCCAACCCGCTGCGGTTCATCCGCTCCTCCTCCTCCTCGATGCCGCCGCAGGTGATGAAGGAGATCGAGGAGGCGTTCGGCGCGCCCCTGATCGAGGCCTACGGCATGACGGAAGCCGCCCACCAGATGGCCTCGAACCCGCTGCCGCCCCGGCCGCATTATCCGGGCGTGGTCGGCCTCGCCGCCGGGCCCGAGATCGCCATCGTGGATTTCGACGGCGAGCCGCTGCCCGTGGGCGAGACCGGCGAGATCGTGATCCGCGGCGCCAACGTGATGGCGGGCTACGAGAACAACGAGGCGGCCAACGCCACCGCCTTCACGCCGCAGGGCTGGTTCCGCACCGGCGACCAGGGCACGCTCTCGCCCGAGGGCTACCTCACCATCACCGGGCGCCTCAAGGAGATCATCAACCGGGGCGGCGAGAAGATCTCGCCGCGCGAGGTCGACGAGATCCTGATGGACCACCCGGCGGTGTCGCAATGCGTGACCTTCGCGGTGCCCCACGACAAGCTCGGCGAGGACGTCAGCGCGGCGGTGGTCCTGCGCGAGGGCGAGAGCCTGACGGAGAAGGACCTGCGCAGCTTCGCCGCCGAGCGCCTCGCCCCGTTCAAGGTGCCCGCCAAGATCCTGTTCCTCGACGAGATCCCCAAGGGCGCCACCGGCAAGCTCCAGCGCATCGGCCTCGCCGAGAAGCTCGGACTGGCGTGAAGGCCTTCGCGCGCGTCTCGGACGGGCCGGCGGCGCGATCGCCGTCCGCCCATGCCGCGGACCGGACCCTCGGCTCACGGGAGGTCCGGGCCTCCCGCCCCGGCAACCCGAGGTTGGGGCGCGCGGCAGGCTTAACCGGAGGTCAAGACCTGACGACTATGGCTAACGGGGAGGGTATTCCAAGCCGAGCGTAACGTCGGCGCGGATCGTCGGGAGGACGCTGGAGCGTATGACCAGCCTGTTGACCAACCGGTCCGCGATGACCGCCCTGACGACCCTGAAGTCCATCAACCAGTCGCTCGACATGACGAGCAACCGGGTCTCCACGGGCCAGCGCGTCTCCACCGCCTCCGAC
>NZ_LMRC01000005.1:0-89835 GCF_001425565.1 Methylobacterium sp. Leaf466
CCCTGATCGTGCCGGTGGCCATGGAAGAGAAGCTGCGCTTCGCCATCCGCGAGGGCGGTCGCCCTGATCGTGCCGGTGGCCATGGAAGAGAAGCTGCGCTTCGCCATCCGCGAGGGCGGTCGCACCGTCGGCGCCGGCGTCGTCGCCGCCATCAACGACTAGTCTCGCTTAGCGATCACGTCTGCTGAGGAACGACCGAGGGGCGGGTCCTCGCGCCCGCCCCTTTCTCGTCCCGCCAAGGTTTCAGGTCATGAACGGTCAGAATATCCGCATCCGCCTCAAGGCGTTCGACCATCGTATCCTCGATGCGTCGACCCGAGAGATCGTCTCGACCGCCAAGCGCACCGGCGCCACCATCCGTGGCCCGATCCCGCTGCCGACGCACATCGAGAAGTTCACCGTCAACCGCTCGCCCCACATCGATAAGAAGTCGCGCGAGCAGTTCGAGATGCGCACGCACAAGCGTGTGCTCGATATCGTCGATCCGACGCCCCAGACCGTGGACGCGCTGATGAAGCTCGACCTCGCCGCCGGCGTGGACGTGGAGATCAAGCTCTGAGTCCCGCAGGGATTTAGAGCTTACCGTTTCATCGCGCGAGGGAGATACCTATGCGCTCAGGCGTCATTGCACAGAAGGTCGGGATGACCCGCGTCTTTACGGATGCAGGCGAACATATTCCCGTGACCGTGCTCAAGATCGATCAATGCCAGGTGGTCGCCCACCGCACCGTCGAGAAGAACGGCTACGTCGCCCTCCAGGTCGGCGTCGGCAAGGCCAAGGTGAAGAACGTGTCGATGGCCGAACGCGGCCGCTTCGCGATCGCCAAGGTCGAGCCCAAGCAGAAGCTCGCCGAGTTCCGCGTGTCCGAGGACGCGATGATCCCGGTCGGGGCGGAAATCACGGCCGACCACTTCATCGCCGGCCAGTTCGTCGACGTCACCGGCACCACCACCGGCAAGGGATTCGCCGGCGGTATGAAGCGCTGGAACTTCGGCGGTCTGCGTGCCACCCACGGAGTGTCCATCTCGCACCGTTCGATCGGTTCGACCGGTGGGCGTCAGGACCCGGGCAAGACCTTCAAGAACAAGAAGATGCCCGGCCACATGGGTGTCGACCGGGTGACGACGCAGAACCTGCGCGTCGTCCGTACCGACCCCGAGCGTGGACTCATCCTGGTCGAAGGTGCCGTCCCCGGCGTCGCCGGCGGCTGGATCCAGATCCGCGACGCGGTGAAGCGCAAGCTCCCCGCCGACGTGCCGCAGCCTGGCAAGTTCCGTGAGAACGGTTCCTCCGCTGCTCCCGCCACCGAAGCTCCGGCTCCCGAGGCTCCCGCTTCCGAGGAGAATGCGTGATGAAGCTCGATATCACCACTCTCGACGGCGACGGCGCCGGCTCGGTCGACCTGGACGAGACCATCTTCGGGCTCGAGCCGCGCGCCGACCTTCTTCAGCGCATGGTGCGCTGGCAGCTCGCCAAGCGCCAGGCCGGCACCCACGCCGTGAAGAACCGCTCGGACGTGAACCGGACCCGCAAGAAGCTCTACAAGCAGAAGGGCACCGGTAACGCCCGTCACGGCGCCGCCTCCGCTCCGCAGTTCCGCGGCGGTGGTCGTGCGTTCGGTCCGGTCGTCCGCAGCCATGCCCACGACCTGCCCAAGAAGGTCCGTGCGCTCGCTCTCAAGCATGCGCTCTCGGCCAAGGTGAAGGCCTCGACCCTCATCATCGTCGACGACGTGACGCTGGCCGACGGCAAGACCAAGGGTCTCGTCGAGCGGTTCGGCAAGATGGGCCTGTCGAGCGCTCTGATCATCAGCGGGGCCGAGGTCGACGTGAACTTCGGTCGCGCCGCCCGCAACATCCCGATGATCGACGTGCTCCCCGTGCAGGGCATCAACGTCTACGACATCCTGCGCCGCGACAAGCTCGTGCTGACGCGCGCCGCCGTCGATGCGCTGGAGGCGCGTTTCAAATGAGTGCCGATCCGCGTCACTACGACATCATCGTCTCGCCCGTGATCACGGAAAAGGCGACGAACCTCACCGAGCAGAACAAGGTCGTCTTCCGGGTCGCGCCGAAGGCCACCAAGCCGCAGATCAAGGAAGCGGTCGAGCGTCTGTTCGACGTCAAGGTGGTGGGCGTGAACACGCTCGTCACCAAGGGCAAGAAGAAGATCTTCCGCGGTCTGCGCGGGCAGCGTTCGGACGTGAAGAAAGCGATCGTGACCCTCGCCGAGGGTGAGACGATCGACGTCACGACCGGCCTCTGAGACAGTCGGGTTAAGGATTACCACCGATGGCCTTGAAGACATTCAAACCGGTCACGCCGAGCCTTCGCCAGCTCGTGCTCGTCGACCGCCGTGAGCTCTACAAGGGCAAGCCGGTCAAGAAGCTCACCGAGGGCAAGTCGTCGTCCGGCGGCCGCAACAACCTCGGCCGCATCACGGTCCGCTTCCGTGGCGGTGGGCACAAGCGCACCCTGCGCAACGTCGACTTCAAGCGTCGCGAGCAGATGGGCGTGTCCGCCACCGTCGAGCGGATCGAGTACGATCCCAACCGGACGGCGTTCATCGCGCTGATCACCTATCCGGACGGCGTGCAGAGCTACATCCTGGCTCCGCAGCGCCTGTCGCCCGGAGACAAGGTGATCGCGGCCGAGCAGGTCGACATCAAGCCCGGCAACGCCGGTCCGGTGGGCAACATGCCGGTGGGCACCATCGTCCACAACGTCGAGCTGAAGATCGGCAAGGGCGGTGCCATCGCGCGCTCGGCCGGCAACTACGCCCAGATCGTCGGGCGCGACCAGGGCTACGTCACCCTGCGCCTGAACTCCGGCGAACAGCGCCTGGTCCACGGCCAGTGCTTCGCCAGCGTTGGTGCGGTGTCGAACCCGGACCACATGAACATCTCGCTGGGCAAGGCGGGCCGCAATCGCTGGCTGGGCAAGCGCCCGCACGTCCGCGGTGTCGCCATGAACCCGGTCGATCACCCGCACGGCGGCGGCGAGGGACGGACCTCGGGCGGCCGCAACCCGGTCACGCCCTGGGGCGTGCCCACGAAGGGGAAGAAGACCCGGTCCAACAAGCGGACCGACGTGTTCATCCTGTCCAGCCGTCACAACCGCAAGAAGTAACCATCATGGCACGCTCGCTCTGGAAGGGGCCGTTCATCGACGGCTACCTCCTCAAGAAGGCTGAGACCGCTCGCGGATCCAGCCGCAACGAAGTCATCAAGATCTGGAGCCGCCGCTCCACGATCCTCCCGCAGTTCGTCGGGCTCACCTTCGGTGTGCACAACGGGCAGAAGCACATCCCGGTCTATGTCTCCGAGGAAATGGTCGGCCACAAGTTCGGCGAGTTCTCGCCGACCCGCACCTTCCACGGTCACGCGGCCGACAAGAAGGCGAAGAGGCGCTGAGATGGGCAAGCAAGCCACCCCCCGCGCGCTGCCGGACAACGAGGCGAAGGCCGTCGCGCGCATGCTGCGTGTCAGCCCTCAGAAGCTGAACCTCGTCGCCCAGCTGATCCGCAACAAGAAGGTCGATTCGGCACTCGCCGACCTCGAATTCTCCCGCAAGCGGATCGCCCGCGAGGTCAAGAAGTGCCTCGAGAGCGCCATCGCCAACGCCGAGAACAACCACAATCTGGATGTCGACGACCTAGTCGTCGCCCAGGCGTTCGTCGGCAAGGCCCTCGTGCTCAAGCGCTTCCACGCTCGGGCCCGCGGCCGCGGCGCACGCATCCTGAAGCCCTTCGCGAACCTCACCATCGTGGTGCGCGAAGTCCCGACCGCCGAAGCGGCGTGAGGAGGACCTGATGGGCCAGAAAATCAATCCGATCGGTCTGCGGCTCGGTATCAACCGGACCTGGGACTCCCGCTGGTTCGCCCAGAAAGGCGAATACGCCAAGCTGATGCACGAGGACGTCGCCATTCGCGCGTCGCTTATGAAGCAGCTCAAGCAGGCGGCGGTCTCCAAGATCGTGATCGAGCGTCCGCACCGAAAGTGCCGCGTCACCATCCACTCCGGTCGTCCGGGCGTGGTGATCGGCAAGAAGGGCGCGGACATCGAGAAGCTGCGCAAGCTCGTCGGCACCATGACCAAGGCCGACGTGACGATCAACATCGTCGAGGTGCGCAAGCCCGAGATCGACGCCACCCTGGTGGCGGACTCGATCGCGCAGCAGCTCGAGCGCCGGGTCGCCTTCCGCCGTGCCATGAAGCGGGCCGTTCAGTCGGCGATGCGTCTGGGCGCCGAGGGCATCCGTATCAACTGCTCGGGCCGCCTCGGCGGCGCTGAGATCGCGCGCCAGGAATGGTACCGCGAGGGTCGCGTGCCGCTGCATACGCTGCGCGCCGACGTCGACTACGGCACCGCGACCGCCTTCACGACCTACGGGACGTGCGGCATCAAAGTGTGGGTGTTCAAGGGAGAGATCCTCGAGCACGACCCGATGGCGCAGGACAAGCGTGCTCAGGAAGAGGGTGGCCGTTCGGGCGGACGCCGTGAGCGCGATGGCGAAGGCGGCCGCGGTCGTCGCGATCACGCCTGATCGCTACCGCCAGCCCAAGGAAGGTGTTGAGAGGCTGCCATGTTGCAACCCAAAAAGACCCGATTTCGCAAGCAGTTCAAAGGCCGCATCCACGGTGCGGCCAAGGGCGGCTTCGATCTCAACTTCGGTAGCTTCGGCCTGAAGGCCATCGAGCCGGAGCGTATCACCGCTCGCCAGATCGAAGCGGCCCGCCGCGCGATCACCCGCGAGATGAAGCGCCAGGGCCGCGTCTGGATCCGGATCTTCCCGGACGTCCCGGTCACGGCAAAGCCCACCGAGGTCCGCATGGGCTCCGGTAAGGGCGCTCCCGAGTTCTGGGCTGCCCGCGTGCATCCCGGCCGGATCATGTTCGAAGTCGACGGCGTGGCCGAGGACATCGCGAAGGAGGCCCTGCGCCTCGGCGCGGCGAAGCTCCCGATCCGCACGCGCGTCGTTCAGCGTATCGCTGACTGAGGGAGGAGGGGATCATGAAGTCGTCGCAGAGACAATCGGATCTGGCCGCCCTGTCGCCGGATCAACTGAACGACGAGCTGCTGAACCTGAAGAAGGAGCAGTTCAACCTGCGCTTCCAGGGCGCCACCGGCCAGCTCGAGAACGTCGCGCGGGTCCGTGAGGTTCGTCGCGACATCGCCCGCGTCCGCACGCTGCAGCGTCAGAAGACGCTCGGCCAAGCGCAGGCCTGAGGAGTACACCATGCCGAAGCGCGTATTGCAGGGCGTCGTCGTCAGCGACAAGGGCGAGAAGACCATCGTCGTGAAGGTGGAGCGTCGCTTCACCCATCCGGTGATGAAGAAGACCGTCCGTCGCTCCAAGAACTACCACGCCCACGACGAAGCCAACGTCGCCAAGGTCGGCCAGACCGTGTCGATCGAGGAGTGCCGTCCGTTCTCCAAGACCAAGACCTGGAAGCTCGTGGAGGCCGCACAGGCCGCCGCCGTCGAGGCTCCCGCCTCCTGAGGGCTTGCATCGAACGTCGGTTCCCTGTAGGCGACCGACCTTCGCATATGTTTTCGTGACGACGGATTCGTCCTCACTTGGCTGCGGTGACCGCGCCGGCGCTTCCTAGCGCCGATAGCGCGGTCCGACTAATGGACGGGGGCATCAGATCCCCATCAGGCGTCGTCCGCCGGACAATACCGTCCGTGTGCGGAAACCCGTCTGAAACAAGGAAAGGTCACTCTCGTGATCCAGATGCAGACGAATCTGGACGTCGCCGACAACTCTGGTGCGCGTCGCGTGATGTGCATCAAGGTACTCGGCGGGTCGAAGCGTAAATATGCCGGCGTCGGTGACATCATCGTCGTCTCGGTCAAGGAAGCGATTCCGCGCGGCCGCGTGAAGAAGGGCGACGTCATGAAGGCGGTCGTCGTCCGCACCGCCAAGGAAGTGAAGCGTGCCGACGGTTCGGTGATCCGCTTCGACAAGAACGCTGCCGTTCTGATCAACAATCAGAAGGAGCCGATCGGCACCCGTATCTTCGGACCGGTGCCGCGCGAGCTGCGGGGCCGCAATCACATGAAGATCATCTCGCTCGCTCCGGAGGTGCTGTGATGGCTGCCAAGGTCAAGAAGGGCGACAAGGTCGTCGTCCTCACCGGTCGCGACAAGGGTCGCTCCGGTGAGGTGGTTCAGGTCATGCCGAAGGACGACAAGGCTCTCGTGCGCGGGATCAACCTCGTCAAGAAGCATCAGAAGCAGACCCAGAACCAGGAAGGCGGCATCATCTCCAAGGAGGCCGCCATCCATCTCTCCAACATCGCGATCGCCGACCCCAAGGACGGTCAGCCGACGCGCGTTGGTTTCCGCATTCTCGACGACGGCCGCAAGGTCCGGTTCGCCAAGCGCTCGGGGGATCTGATCGATGGCTGAGGCAAATGTTGACGGCTACGTGCCGCGTCTGCGCAAGCACTACGACGAAGTCGTGCGCCAGAAGCTGATCGAAGAGTTCGGCTACAAGAACCCCATGCAGGTACCGACGATCGAAAAGATCGTCATCAACATGGGCGTCGGCGAGTCGACCGCCGATTCGAAGAAGGCCACCGTTGCCGCCGGGGACCTGGCGCTGATCGCCGGTCAGAAACCGGTCATCACCCGGGCCCGCAAGGCCATCGCGACCTTCAAGGTTCGCGAGGGCATGCCGATCGGCTGCAAGGTCACCCTGCGCAAGGCCCGGATGTACGAGTTCATGGATCGTCTCGTGACGATCGCGCTTCCCCGCGTCCGCGACTTCCGCGGCCTGAACCCGCGCTCCTTCGACGGCCGCGGCAACTACGCCCTGGGACTCAAGGAGCACCTCGTGTTCCCGGAGATCTCCTACGACAAGGCCGAGGCGACCTGGGGCATGGACATCGTGATCCAGACCACGGCCCAGACCGATGCTGAGGCGCGCGCGCTCCTCACGCAGTTCCGATTCCCGTTCCGGCAGTAAGAACCCCAGCGGTCCTTATACGCGGACACCGGAGACAGACATGGCAAAGAAAAGCTCGATCGAGAAGAACAACCACCGCAAGGTCCTCGTTAAGCTCTACGCGTCGAAGCGTAAGGCCCTTCTGGCCACGGCCAACAACGAGTCCCTGGAGATGGAGGAGCGCTTCGAGGCGCGCCTCAAGCTCGCGGAACTACCCCGCAACTCGTCCGCGACCCGTGTCCGCAATCGTTGCGGCATCACCGGTCGGCCCCGCGCCTTCTATCGCAAGATGGGCGTGTCGCGCATCGCGCTGCGCGAACTCGGCAACCAGGGTCTGATCCCCGGTCTCGTCAAGTCGAGCTGGTAAGGAGCACGTACCATGGTCAACGATCCCGTGGGCGATATGCTCACACGCATCCGCAATGGACAGCAGCGCCGGCGCAACGTCGTGCAGACGCCCGGCTCGCGCCTGCGCGCCAGCGTTCTCGACGTCCTCAAGTCCGAGGGCTACATCCGTGACTACGCCACCACCGATTACGGGAACGGCCGCACGGAATTCGCAATTGAGTTGAAGTATTACGACGGCCAGCCCGTCATCCGCTCGATCCAGCGTGTCTCGAAGCCCGGCCGTCGGGTCTACTCGTCGGTCGGCGAACTGCCCCGCGTCGCCGACGGTCTCGGCGTCACCATCGTGTCCACCCCGCAGGGCGTCATGGCCGACCACGAGGCGCGCGAGCGCAACGTCGGCGGCGAAGTGCTCTGCAAGGTGTTCTGATCTCGGACGAAGGAGGAAAGGCCATGTCTCGCGTAGGCAAGAAGCCCGTCCCCGTCCCGTCCGGTGTGACGGCGACGGTGAACGGTCAGACGGTGACTGTTAAGGGTGCGAAGGGCGAACTCGCGTTCGTCGTTCCCAACCTGGTGAACGTATCGTTCGAGGACGGCGCCGTCTCGGTGCAGCCCAAGGACCAGACCAAGCAGGCTCGCTCGCTGTGGGGCACCTCCCGTGCCCAGGTCGCGAACCTGGTCGAGGGCGTGTCGAAGGGCTTCGAGAAGAAGCTCGAGATCACGGGCGTCGGTTATCGCGCGGCGATGGCCGGCAAGGCGCTCAAGCTCTCGCTCGGCTACAGCCACGACATCGAGTATCAGATCCCGGCCGGCATCACGATCGTGACGCCCAAGCCGACGGAGATCGTGATCTCGGGGATCGACCGGCAAGTGGTCGGTCAGGTTGCCGCCGAGATCCGCGACTATCGCGGCCCCGAGCCCTACAAGGGCAAGGGCGTGAAGTACGCGGGCGAGTTCATCTTCCGCAAGGAAGGCAAGAAGAAGTAAGGGCCGGCGATCATGTCACGCAAAATCGATGCACTCGACCGCCGCAAGGCGCGTGTGCGCCGCGCGCTGCGGGCCGCGGCCAAGGGACGTCCGAGACTCTCGGTGTTCCGCTCCTCGAAGCAGATCTACGTTCAGGTGATCGACGACGCCGAGGGCAGGACCCTCGCCGCCGCTTCGAGCATCGACAAGGATCTGCGGACCGGTCTCAAGACCGGCGCCGATGTCGCGGCGGCTTCGGCCGTCGGCAAGCTCGTCGCCGAGCGGGCCAAGGCGGCCGGCGTCACCCAGGTGATCTTCGATCGCTCAGGCTACCTCTACCACGGCCGCGTTAAGGCGCTCGCCGAGGCGGCCCGCGAGGGCGGCCTGGAGTTCTGATAACGGCGGGAGGGACGGCATTCGCCGTCCCTCATCGAAACGATTCAAGCGAGCGGACCCCGCTGTCCGCGCCAGTGAGATGGGATCAACAACGATATGGCACGTGAACGGGAAGGCGGGGGCCGCGGCCGCCGCGACGAGCGCGAGGAGCGCGACAGCGAGTTCGTGGACAAGCTCGTCCACATCAACCGCGTCGCCAAGGTGGTGAAGGGTGGCCGTCGCTTCGGTTTCGCCGCCCTCGTCGTCGTCGGTGACCAGAAGGGTCGCGTCGGCTTCGGCCACGGCAAGGCACGTGAAGTGCCCGAGGCCATCCGCAAGGCGACGGAAGCCGCCAAGCGTGGTCTCGTCCGCGTTGCGCTCCGCGAAGGCCGGACGCTCCATCACGACGTCCAAGGCCGTCACGGCGCCGGCAAGGTGATCCTGCGCGCCGCGCCCCAGGGTACCGGCATCATCGCCGGCGGCCCGATGCGCGCCGTCTTCGAGACGTTGGGCATGCAGGACGTGGTTGCCAAATCGCTCGGCTCGTCCAACCCCTACAACCTCGTGCGCGCCACCTTCGACGCGCTGAAGAACGAGGACAGCCCGCGCGCCGTCGCGGCTCGCCGTGGCCTCAAGGTCTCGGCCCTGCAGGCCCGTCGTCGTGATGCGGACGCTTCGGACCTGTCCGAAGCGGCCGTGGCTTGAGGAGGGTCCGATGACTGGCAAGACTCTCCGCATCGAACAGATCGGCTCGCCGATCCGTCGTGAGAACGACCAGCGCGCGACGCTGATCGGGCTCAAGCTCAACAAGCTGCACCGGGTTTCCACCTTGGAGGATACCCCCTCCGTGCGAGGCATGATCCGCAAGGTTCAGCACCTCGTGCGCGTCCTCGACGACGCGGCCTGAGGGAGGGCATCATGAAGCTGAACGAAATCCACGACAACGTCGGCGCCACCAAGAACCGGATGCGCGTCGGCCGGGGCATCGGCTCCGGCAAGGGCAAGACCGCTGGTCGCGGCGTCAAGGGTCAGAAGGCCCGTACCGGCGTCTCGATCAAGGGCTTCGAGGGCGGCCAGATGCCGCTACACCGTCGCCTGCCCAAGCGCGGCTTCAACAACCTGTACTCGACGGACCTCAACGAGGTGAACCTCGGGCGCATCCAGCAGGCCGTGGATGCCGGTCGCCTCGATGCGTCCGCCACCGTGGACATGGACGCCCTCGTGGCGGCCGGCATCTGCGCCCGTGGCCGTGACGGCGTGAAGCTCCTCGGCGTCGGCGAGCTGACGGCGAAGCTCGCCTTCACCGTCACCCGCGCCTCGAAGTCCGCCATCGCTGCGGTCGAGAAGGCCGGCGGTTCGGTGACGGTCCAGTTCGCGGATCGGGTCTCCACCCGCGGCAAGGCTGCCGACGCCACTGTTGCGTAGGACGGTCGCGGACCTTAAGTCGAAGCCTGGAGCGGCGGCCCGTGCGACCTGCGCGTGGCCGCCGTTTCGCTTCGTGGTGGGTGCTTCAGGCACCTGAACGATTGGTTTTCAGGAACCGGTGACATGGCCTCAGCCGCCGAGCAGCTTGCCGCGAACCTCAATTTCGGGGCGATCGCAAAGGCCGACGAACTCAAGAAGCGCATCTGGTTCACGCTGGGTGCGCTCGTGGTGTTCCGGCTGGGCACCTACATCCCGATTCCGGGCATCGACCCCGAACAGTTCGCGCGCAACTTCCAGAGCCAGGCCGGCGGCGTGCTCGGCCTGTTCAACATGTTCTCCGGCGGTGCCGTCGAGCGCATGGCGATCTTCGCGCTCAACATCATGCCCTACATCTCGGCCTCGATCATCATCCAGCTCCTGACGTCGGTGATCCCGACCTTGGAGACGCTGAAGAAGGAAGGCGAGTCGGGCCGCAAGGTCATCAACCAGTACACCCGCTACCTCACCGTGGTGCTGGCGCTGGTGCAATCCTGGGGCATCGCCTTCGGCCTCCAGGGATCGAGCGCGGCGACCGATCCGGGTCCGTTCTTCATCCTGTCCACCGTGGTGACCCTCACGGGCGGCACGCTGTTCCTGATGTGGATCGGCGAGCAGATCACCTCGCGCGGCATCGGCAACGGCTCCTCGCTCATCATCTTCGCCGGCATCGTCGCCCACCTGCCCACCGCGATCATCGGCGCGCTCGAGCTCAGCCGTACGGGTGCCCTGTCCACGGCCGTGATTCTCGGGGTCGGCGTCGCGGCGGCCGCGCTCGTCTACTTCATCGTGTTCATGGAGCGCGCCCAGCGCCGCCTGCTGATCAACTACCCCAAGCGTCAGGTCGGCAATAAGATGTACGAGGGCCAGACCTCGTTCCTGCCGCTCAAGCTCAACACGGCCGGCGTGATTCCGCCGATCTTCGCATCCTCGCTGCTGCTGCTGCCGGCCACCGTCGCGAGTTTCTCGGCCAACCAGAGCGGCACCGGCGTGCTGGCGACGCTCACCACCTACCTCGGCCACGGGCGGCCGCTGTACATGGTGCTCTACGCGGCGCTGATCATCTTCTTCGCCTTCTTCTACACGGCGGTGGTGTTCAATCCCGAGGAGACGGCCGACAATCTGAAGAAGCACGGCGGCTTCATCCCGGGCATCCGGCCGGGAGAGCGGACGGCGAGCTTCATCGACAAGGTCCTTACCCGGATCACGGTGATCGGCGCGCTCTACCTCACCTTCGTGTGTCTCGTGCCCGAGATCCTGGCCTCCTATGCATCGGCCAGCCTCGGCTTCGGCGGTACCTCCCTGCTCATCGTGGTGTCCGTGACGATGGACACCGTGGCGCAGATCCACGGGCACCTGATGGCTCATCAGTACGAGGGGCTGGTGAAGAAGGCGAAGTTGCGCGGCGCCACACGCCGACGCTAACGACCGTCAAAACCGCTGCCATAACCGCTGCGGCGGCGTCCGGGAGGCGTCGCCGAGGACAATCAAGAGGCCCGGCCTTCGGGTTGCTCACGAGGACACGACGCCCATGCGGATCATCCTGCTCGGACCCCCCGGAGCCGGCAAGGGAACCCAGTCGGCCCGCATCGTCGAACGGTTCGGCATTCCGCAGCTCTCCACGGGCGACATGCTCCGCGCGGCCGTCGCCGCGGGGACCCCGGTCGGATTGGAAGCCAAGTCGATCATGGAGAGCGGCGGCCTCGTCACCGATTCCATCGTCGTCGGCATCGTCGCCGATCGCGTCGAGGAGGAGGACGCCCGCGCCGGTTTCATCCTCGACGGCTTTCCGCGCACCGTAGACCAGGCTGCGGCCCTCGACAGGATGCTGTCGGACAGGGGTCTGGCGTTGGATACGGTGGTCGAGTTCGTGGTGGACGAGGATGCCCTCGTCGGTCGGATCGCCAACCGGGCGGCTGAGACCGCGGCCCGCGGCGAGCCGGTCCGCAAGGACGATACGCCCGAAGTCTTCAAGACGCGCCTGGCCGCCTATCGGGCCCAGACCGCGCCGCTGTCGGCCTATTACGGCAGCCTCGGCATGCTGGAGACCATCGACGGCATGAAGCCCGTCGACGACGTCACCACCGACCTGATGGCGATCCTCGACAGTCACGCGGAGGCCGCGTCGGCCTGAGAGCCTCGCGGTAACGGGTTGACACGTCAGCCCCGCCGCGTTAACGGACCGACCTTCGTCCACACGCACCATGGGTCCGGGGTACCTCATCGAGGGGCCGCGGGCCGATTTGTCGTTATGGACGGCGTGCAGGGGCCGGCCTCCACCGGACGCACGTCTTATCATCCGGGCCGGGCTTCGCCCGATCGCCCCATGGAGAATGACCTTGGCCCGTATCGCTGGCGTTAACATTCCGACCAACAAGCGCGTCGTCATCGCGCTGCAGTACATTCACGGCATCGGCTCGAAGAAGGCCGAGGAGATCACGACGAAGGTCAACATCCCGGCCGAGCGTCGCGTCAACCAGCTCACCGACGCCGAGATCCTCCAGATCCGCGAGACCATCGACCGCGATTACCTGGTCGAGGGTGACCTGCGCCGTGAAGTCTCGATGAACATCAAGCGCCTGATGGACCTGGGCTGCTACCGCGGCCTTCGCCACCGCCGCAACCTGCCGGTCCGCGGCCAGCGCACGCACACCAATGCGCGCACCCGCAAGGGCAAGTCGAAGCCGATCGCCGGCAAGAAGAAGTAACCTTTCCCATCCGGGAGGCCTCGCGTCGCCGAGGCTTCCCGACATTGCGTCGGGCGTCCCGTTGCGGGGCTCCCGCTAGGCGGTACGGCGATCGAAGCCAGGCCGCCGAACCCGATGAAGAATCCCGAGCGCCTGGAATGACGGGCGCGCTTGAAGGACGAGAGACGAGAGCATGGCCAAGGAAGCAACCCGCGTTCGCCGCCGCGAACGCAAGAACATCGTGTCGGGCGTCGCCCATGTGAACGCTTCGTTCAACAACACGATGGTCACCATCACCGACGCTCAGGGCAACACGATCTCGTGGTCGTCCGCCGGTGCGATGGGTTTCAAGGGCTCGCGCAAGTCGACGCCCTACGCCGCCCAGGTGGCGGCCGAGGATGCGGCCCGCAAGGCCTCCGAACACGGCATGCGCACCCTCGAGGTCGAGGTTTCGGGTCCCGGCTCGGGTCGTGAGTCGGCTCTTCGCGCCCTCCAGGCCGCCGGTTTCACCGTCACCTCGATCCGCGACGTCACCGCGATCCCGCACAACGGCTGCCGCCCGCGCAAGCGTCGTCGCGTCTGAGGACGGTATCCAAAACCGCTCGAAGCCGAAAATCGAAGACGGAGATGCCCGTGGCGGGCGATGCCTCGAAGCCCCTTCCCGGCGTGTTGCGTTGGACGATCGGTGACCTCACGGTCACCGCCCTCAACGACGGATACCTGCAGGGGTCCCTCGATCTCGTCACGGGGATCGCCAAGGAGGATGCCGGCGCGCTGCAAGCGGCCGGCTTTCGCGCGAACGATCCCCGCATCACCCTCAACGCCTTCGTCGTCACCGGTGCCGGTCGTGCCCCGGTTATGATCGACACCGGCATGGGCGGGTTCGGCGGCGACACCCTCGGGCGCGTACCGGCAGCGCTGGCCGCGGCCGGTGTTCGTGCCGAGGAGGTCGAGTCGATCCTCCTCACGCATCTCCATCCAGACCACGCCGGTGGTCTGATCGATGGCGACGGCGTGGCGCGTTATCCGAACGCCGAACTGGTGCTCCACGAGGCGGAAGCCGGGCATTGGCTCGACGATGCGGCCCTCACGCGGGCCCCGGAGGACGCCAAGTCGTACTTCGAGGCGGCGCAGAAGGCGACGTCTCCCTATGCGACGCGTCTACGGACGGTGACCGGGGGCGAGGTCGCACCCGGCATCACCGCGGTGCCGCTGCCGGGCCACACGCCGGGCCACACCGGCTACCGGATCGTCTCAGGGTCGGCGGCCCTCTTCATGTGGGCCGATATCGTCCACCTTCCGGCGATCCAGTTCAAGCGTCCCGAGGCCGGGATGACGTTCGACGTCGATGGCGACCGGGCGCGGGAGACCCGCCGGCGCATCCTCGACGAGGTCGCCTCCGAGCGCAGCCTCATCTCGGGCGCGCATCTGGAGTTCCCCGCGCTGGGCTATGTCGCCCGTGACGGCGGCGGCTACAGCTTCGTGCCGGAGCTATGGGTGGCGGCACACTGACTTATCCCGTCCGCTCTCGGCGGACGGACCAGGATTTCGAGGCCCTCCCGCGCATCGCGACGCGCGTTCGGGCATCACACGTGGTCCCGCGTCATGGGGATCGCGACAGGTAGTGCGAGAGGTAGGACCGTGGTCATTCAGAAGAACTGGCAAGAGCTCATCAAGCCGAACAAGCTCCAGGTCTCGACCGGACACGACCCCAAGCGGGTCGCCACCGTCGTCGCCGAGCCGCTCGAGCGTGGCTTCGGCACGACGCTGGGTAACTCGCTCCGCCGCGTGCTGCTGTCCTCGCTGCAGGGCGCGGCCGTGACCTCGGTCCAGATCGACGGCGTGCTCCACGAATTCTCCTCGATCCCCGGCGTGCGCGAGGACGTCACCGACATCGTCCTCAACATCAAGACCATCGCGATCCGCTCGCAGACCGAGGCGCCCAAGCGCCTGACCCTGCGCAAGACCGGCCCCGGCCTCGTCACCGCCGGCGACATCGGGGCGGTCGGCGACATCCAGATCCTGAACCCCGACCTCGTGATCTGCACCCTCGACGACGGCGCCGAGATCCGCATGGAGTTCACCGTCGCCACCGGCAAGGGCTACGTCCCGGCCGAACGCAACCGCCCCGAGGATGCGCCGATCGGCCTGATCCCGGTGGACGCCCTGTTCTCGCCCGTGACCAAGGTCAGCTACCGCATCGAGACCACCCGCGAGGGCCAGGATCTCGACAAGGACAAGCTGACGATGACCATCGAGACCAACGGCGCCGTGTCGCCGGAGGATGCACTCGCCTACGCCGCGCGCATCATCCAAGACCAGCTCCAGGTGTTCGTGAACTTCGAGGAGCCCCGCAAGGAGGAGGCGCAGCCGCTCGCGCCGCAGCTTCCCTTCAACCCGGCCCTGCTCAAGAAGGTCGACGAGCTCGAGCTCTCGGTGCGTTCGGCGAACTGCCTGAAGAACGACAACATCGTCTACATCGGCGACCTCATCCAGAAGTCCGAGGGCGAGATGCTGCGCACCCCGAACTTCGGCCGCAAGTCGCTCAACGAGATCAAGGAAGTGCTCGCCGCCATGGGCCTCCACCTCGGCATGGACATCCCCGGCTGGCCGCCGGAGAACATCGAAGACCTCGCCAAGCGCTTCGAAGAGCATTACTAGCGCGAATGGCGAGATGGCGAATGGCGAGTGGGGTAACCGAGCCCGGCTCGACCTTTTCGCCGCCTTCCATTCGCCATTCGCCATTCGCCTTATCAAGAACGACGGCCGTACCGTGGCACGGCGGCCGCTATAATCAGGAGAGCCAATCATGCGTCATGGATTTCGCGGTCGTCGCTTCAACCGCACCACCGAGCACCGCAAGGCGATGTTCGCCAATATGTGCGCCGCGCTGATCAAGCACGAGCAGATCATCACGACTCTGCCGAAGGCCAAGGACCTGCGTCCGGTCATCGAGAAGCTGATCACGCTGGGCAAGACCGATACGTTGCACGCCCGCCGCCTGGCGATGTCGCAGATCCGCGACGCCGACATGGTCCGCAAGCTCTTCGCGGTGGTCGGTCCCCGCTACAACACCCGTCCGGGCGGCTATTGCCGCATCATGAAGGCGGGCTTCCGCTACGGCGACAACGCCCCCCTCGCCGTGATCGAGTTCGTGGATCGCGACGTCGAGGCCCGCGGCAAGGATTCCGGCCAGGCGCCCGTCGACGAAGCCGCCTGATCGGCGTTTTCACGACCGCAACGAAAGAAAAGGGGTGGCCGGTTCGGCCACCCCTTTTTCGTTCGTCCGAGAGGATCCGCGCAAGACACGGTCAGGCCTGGGGCGCCGCGTCGACGAGGCCGGCGACGATGGCCGCGAAGTCGCTGGATTCGAACGGCTTGGCGAGAACGGGCACGCCCTCGGGGATGGTCATCGCCTCGGCATGGCCCGTCAGGATCAGGACGGGAACCGCCAGGCCGCGCCGACGGATGGCGTCGAGGAGTTCGACGCCCGTCATCCCCGGCATGGCGAGATCGGCCACCACGAGATCGAAGGTCTGCGATTCCAGGAGCACGAGCGCCGCCGCGGCGTCCTGCGCCTCGGTCTCGTGGTAGCCGAAGCCGTTCAGGAACGACGCGGTGACGTGGCGGACCTCTGCGTCGTCGTCGACCACGAGGATCCGGGCCGACCGCGGTGCCGCGATCGGCTTCGGGGCGGTCGCAGGGGCTTCCTCGGCCGCCTCCTCGGCCCGCGGCAGGACGAGGGCGACCCGCGTTCCCTGGCCGACGGTGCTCTCGATGCGCAGGTGCCCGCTCGATTGCTGGGCGAGCCCGAACACCATGGCGAGGCCGAGCCCGGTTCCCTGGCCGAGGGATTTGGTCGTGAAGAACGGCTCGCACACCCGTCCCAGCAGTTCCGGCGGTATGCCGGCGCCCGTGTCGCTCACGCTCATGACGACGTAGTCGCCATCGGGCAGGTCGGGGTCGTCGGCGATCCGCTCGCTGCGGGTGGCGATCACGATCCGGCCGCCCTCGGCCATCGCGTCCCGGGCGTTGATGCACAGATTGAGGATGGCGAGTTCGAGCTGGTCGGGGTCGACCAGGGCGAGCGGCCGGCTCGGGTCGAGCTCCTTGCCGACGCTGACGAGGCCGCCGAGGCTGCCGCCGATCAGTTCGCCCATCCCGTCGATCAGGGCGTTAAGATCGACCGCACGCGAGCGCAGCTCGCGGGCGCGGCTGAACCCGAGCAGGCGCTTGGTGAGGGCGGCCCCACGCTGGGCCGCCTGGGTGGCGTTGCCGACGAGGCGCTGGACCCGCGGCTGGTCGACGATCTTGGGCGCCACCAGCTCGAGGCTGCCGAGGATCGCCGTCAGCAGGTTGTTGAAATCGTGGGCGATGCCGCCGGCCAGGGTGCCCAGGGCCTGCATCTTGTCGGATTGGCGCAGGCGCGCCTCGAGCATGCGCTGCTCGGTGACGTCGCGTTCGATCACGGCGAGGTGGGCGATCTGGCCCGTGCCATCGCGGATCGGCACCCGCATCACATGGCTCCAACGCTCGGCGCCGGTGGCGCCCTCGGCGGCCAGGCTCTCCGAGGGTGCCCCGCTCAGCATCGCGGCGGCGTCGGCCGCCGCCCCCTCCGACGACGCGTCGCCGGGATTGATCTCCCCCTCCGTCCGGCCGAGGCAGGCCTCGACCTCCCGCCCGAGGTGGGACGCCTTGCGGGCGTTGAGGCGCACGAAGCGCCCCTCGGCATCCTTGAAGGCGATGGCGTCCTCGGTGTGGTCGAGGAGGCCCATGAGGAGGGCGCGTTCCGTGGCGAGGTCGCGGCCCAGGCGATGGCGCTCGAAGGCGTTGCGCACGGTGTTGCGCAGCAACCCGGCGTCCCAGGGCTTGGTGACGTAGCCGGTGATGCCGCCGCGGTTGAGGGCGGCGACGACGGCGCTCAGGTCGGCGTATCCCGTGAGCAGGATGGCCTGGGCATCGTGGAGCGTGCGGGCCTTCGCTAGGAGCTGGTCGCCGGTCATGCCGGGCATCCGCTGGTCGGACAGGATGACCGCGATGTCGGGCTCGGCCCTCAGGATCGCGAGGGCCTCCTCCGGGTTCGTGGTGGTGCAGACCCGGTACTCGTCCTCGAACAGGTCTTCGAGGGCGATCAGGATATCCGGCTCGTCGTCGACGGCCAGGATGGTCGCTTTGTCCATGCTCATGCCGTCTGCCGCGGTATGCCGATCACGAAGCAGGCCCCGCCCCCCGGCGCCGTTTCGACGCCGAGCGAGCCGCTATGGGCCTGGACGACGCTATAGGCAATGGCAAGTCCGAGCCCGGTGCCGGACCCGACGGGTTTGGTCGTATAGAACGGCTCGAAGATCTTTTCGCGCAACGTCTCGGGGATTCCCGTCCCGGTATCGCTAATGCGGATCCAGTCGGTCTCGTCGGTACTGTGGGTGACGATGGAAATGGTGCCTCCGTCGGGCATCGCATCGGCGGCATTGCCGAGAATATTCATGACGACCTGGTTGAGCAGGGCCGGCGTGCAATGGATCTCCGGGCGGCCGGCCAGGTCGCGGGCCACCGTGATGCGGTCGCCGAGCTTGTGCTGGATCAGCGAGAGCACGGTCTCGATGGCCTCGGGGACGTTGACGCGGGTGCGCTCGCCCTCGTCGAGGCGGGAGAACTTGCGCAGGTTCAGGACGAGGTCCTGGATGCGTGTGAGGCCCATGCGCATCGAACCGACCCGGTCGCGGGCCTTGGCGAGGGCCTTGATCGCACCTGCGTCCCCTTCGGGCGCCGGCACTTCGCTGAGCAGACGCTCCACGGTGCCCTGGTGGGCGAGGATGAAGGCCAGCGGATTGTTGATCTCGTGGGCGATGCCGGCCACGAGTTCGCCGAGCGAGGCCATCTTGGCGGCCTGGACGAGCTTGGCCTGGGCGTCGGTGAGCTTGCGGTTGGCGGTGGCGAGGTCGCGGTTGGCCCGTTCGAGGGCACCGGCCAGGGCGGCGCGGGCCTCGGCCGCCTCCGCCTCGGCGCGGGCTCGTTCGAGGGCCTGCTCGCGCAGCCCGAACTCGCCGGCGATGCGCCGGTTGTCCTCCTCGAGGAGCTTGCGCCGGACGAGGCCGCGCACCCGCATCACCAGGATTTCGGCATCGGCCTTCGAGACGACGTCGTCGGCGCCGGCGGCGAAGGCCTGCACCAGGAAATCCTTGGCCGGGGCGCTGCCGGCGATGCCCACGAGCTGGAAGGTCGGCGTCCCGGCCTCGCGGGTCTCGCGCTCGGCGGAGCGGTGCCTGTCGATGGCCCGGCACAGGGCGAGGCCGTCGTAGGCGTGGCCCATGAGGTCGACGGTGATGCAGTCGAAGGCGGCCTCCGGGTCCGCCAGGGCCCCCAGTGCGGCCGCCTCGCCCTCCACCGCCCGGACGGCGTGGCCTTCATGGGCGAGCAGCCCGGCGAGGAAGGTGCGGTAGGTGGCGCTGCCGTCTACCACCAGAACCCGGCCGCGGCGGAAGGCGGAAATGCCCGGGCTCTCGGCCGGTGCCTCGCCGCCACGCTCGCGCAGGAGGGCGCGGATGCGCAGGATGAGGATGTCCCGGTCGGCGGACTTGGCGACATAGGCGTCCGCGCCGCTGTCGAGGCCCTGGCGCTCGCCGTCGCGGGCACCGGTGAGCATCAGCAGAGGCAGGGTGCGGGTGCGCAGCGACAACCGCATCTGCCGGGTGAACTCGTCGCCGTTCATGCCCGGCAGGTGGTAGTCGGCCACCACAAGGTCGGGCAGGCCGGTGTTGAGGTGGTCGAGGGCCGCCTCGGCGGTGGCGCAGCGCGAAACGGAGAACCCCTGCGACTCGAGGAGCAGGCGCAGTTCGAGCGCCTGCGTCTCCGAATCCTCCACGAGGAGGATGCGCGGAGCCCGCGCGGCCGGGTCCGGAAGCGCCGTCATGCCCCGGGCTCGCTTTGGGCGAGCCGCATGAGATGGGCAGCGATGCGGTCGAGGGGCAGGATGCTGCGGGCGGCAGAGAGCCGGATGGCGGCGGCCGGCATGCCGAACACGACCGCCGTGCTTTCGTCCTCGGCCACCGTGGCGGCCCCGGTGCGATACAGGTCGAGCAGGCCCAGGGCCCCGTCCTCGCCCATGCCGGTGAGCAGGAGTCCGATGCCGCGCGCACCGGCATGGCGCGCCACCGACCGGAACAGCACGGTGGCGGCGGGCCTCTGCCCCCCGACCGGTGGGGCGTCCGAGATCCGCAGGACGAAGCCCGGCCCGAGTTCGAGATGGCGGTCGCCGGGGGCGACGTAGACGTGTCCGGGTTCGGCGCGGGCCCCGTCGCGGGCGAGCGCCACCGGCAGCGCGACGACGCCGTCGAGCCAGGCCGCGAACCCCTCCATGAAGGCGGGACCCATGTGCTGCACCAGCAGGATGGGGAGGGGGAAGTCGAGGGGCAGGGCACCGATGACCCGCGCCAGCGCCGGCGGCCCGCCGGTGGAGGCCGCGATGGCGGCCACGGTGAAACTCTCCATCAGGCGGCGCGGCTCGACCGGCGCCGAGGGGTCCGCCGACCTGCGCCGCGACCACTCCGCGCCGATCGGCCGGCGCCGGATCACAGGGACCTCGGCCATGATGCGCAGTTGCGTGCAGATCTCGGCGGCCACCGCATCGTAGCCGGCATGCGTCGTCGCCACCGGTTTCTCGACCACGGAGAGCGCGCCGGCGCGAAGGGCGTTCATCGAGATCGAGAGGGAGGAATCCTCCACCGAATCGGCGATCACCACGATGGGCGTCGGCTGTTCGGCCATGATCCGGCGGGTGGTCTCGAGGCCGTCGATGCCGGGCAGACGGATGTCCATCGAGATGACGTCGGGACGCACCGTGGCGATCTCGGCCAGCGCCGCCTCGCCCGAGGCGACCGCCGCCACCACTTCGAGGCGCGGGTCGCGTCCGACGATGTGGGTCAGCAGCTGGCGCACGACGAGGGAATCCTCGACGATCATCACCCGCACCCGCGCCGCTGCGGTCGACAGGCTCACAGCAGTTGCCCGATCGTGTCGAGGAGCCGGCCCTGGTCGAAGCCCTGCTTGGTCAGGTAGGCGTCCGCGCCCAACGCGAGGCCGCGGGCGACGTCGTCGGGGTCGCCCCGCGACGTCATGAGAACGATCGGGAGGCGCGCGAAGGCCGGCTCGGCGCGAAGGGCTTCGAGGAGGCCGAAGCCGTCGAGGCGCGGCATCTCGACGTCGGCCACCACGAGGTCCACGGGCTCGATCGCCGCCCGCAGGCGGTCGAGGGCATCCTGTCCGTCGACGCAGACCACCACGCGATACCCCGCCGCTTCCAAGATGCCCTTCTCCAAGGTGCGGGTGGTGATCGAATCATCGACGACGAGGATCGTCGAACGGCGGGCGGAAGCGATTGTTCCGCGCTGCGACAGGGCGGGCGCGGCCGCGGCACGGCTTTCGGCGGCCCGTCCCACCACCTCGTCGGGGTCGAGGACCAGGACGGGCCGGCTGCCGTCGACGATCACCGTTCCTACCACCAGCCGGCGGTCGCCGGTCACCGGCGGCGCCGGCATCACCAGCAGGGTGCGGACGTCGAGGAGTCGGTCGGCCTCCAGCACGCAGCGGCGCTGGCCGTCCCGCAGGAGGACGGCGTTCATCGCACCGGGCTCCGCCGCCTGCCGCGACTGCGGGGCTCCGCCGACGAGGTCGGCGAGGTGGGCGACGGGCACCGTGAGGCCGGCCTCGTCGGCCTGCGGGGCCGCCTCGGCCGCCAGGGTCAGGACGGAGCGCCCCATCACGCTCGAAACGCTGCCGCGTTCGATGCGCAGGAGCCGCTCGATCGACCGGCTCGGCAGGGCGTAGGTGGCCGATCCGGCCTCGACGAGCAGCAGGCTGCGCCGCGCCGCCTGCAACGGCAGGCTCATCACGAGGGCGGTGCCCCAGGGATCGCGCGGCTGCAACCGCACGGTTCCGTCGAGGCGGCGCACCGTGTCGGCGACCACCGAAAGGCCGATGCCGCGTCCCGACAGGGTGTCCACCCCCGTACTCGTGGAGAAACCGGGCTCGAACACCACCGCGAGCAGGGTCTCGGGATCGGACGCGCCCGCCAGGAGGCCGCGCCGCCGGGCCGTCTCGGCGATGGCGCCGAGATCCGGCCCGCGCCCGTCGTCGACGACCGTGACCATGAGGCGCCCGCCCCGGACCGCCACGTCGAGACCGATCGCCATGGCCGGGGGCTTGCCGAGGCGGGCGCGAACCGCGGCCGGCTCCGCGCCGTGGCTCAGGGCGTTGCGCAAAGCGTGCAGCACGGGGTCCTTGAGTGCCTGGAGCATGGCCCGATCCACCGGAAGGTCGAGGCCGGTGGCGCTCACATCGACATCGGCCCCGGCGTCGCGGGCCATGTCACGCAAGACCCGGGCAAACCCGCCGAACGCCGCCTCCGCCGGCACCAGGGCGAGGCGCTCGGTCTCGTCGCGCACCCGCGAGGCCGCGGCCTCGACCGCCGAGGCCACGACGCTACGCTGCCGGGACAGGCTGGTCGCATCCCTGGCCAGCCCGAGCAGGCCGGCCTCCAGCACGCGCATCTCCGCCAGCGCCGCGTCGAGGGCCTTCGCGTCCACGGCCGCCGGCTGTCGCCCGGCCCCGTCGGCGGCGGACCGGAACCGCTCGGCCCGTTGGCCGAGTTCGAGGGCGCCGGACCGGATCCGCGCCAGGCCCTCGGCCACCGACCCTTCGCCGATCAGGGCGGTGCCGAGTTCGTGGGCGGCACGGGTGAGGGCCTCCACCGCATCGGCGGGCACCCGCAGGACCGTGGGGCCGGATTCCCCGGCGGGCTCGGGCGCGGAAGGCGGCGGGGTTTCGGCCGCCGGCTCCGCGCGGGCCGGTGGCGGGGCCGGGCCGGCCCGATCCGTTTCGCCCGGGCCGGCCAGACAACGGTCGAGGGCCGCCAGCGCATCCTGGGGAGGGGAGGGCGTCAGGCCCCGCTGCAGGTCGGCGACGCAGGCCTCGATCCGGTCGAGGGCGAGGTCCACCGCCGCATGGGCGGCTCGGTCGAGGGCGGCGGAGCCCTCGACGATCCGCTCGAACAGGGTCTCGAGGCGATGGGCCACCGCCTCCACCGCCGGCAGGTCCACCGCGCGCGACGCCCCCTTGAGGCTGTGCGCCCGGCGGAAGATGTCGTTCCAGTCCGGCGCGCGCGCCTCCGCGCCGGCGGCGAGCGCGGCGCGGATCACGTCCACGTGCTCGCGGTACTCGATGGCGAAGGCCTCGAGGAGCTGCTGTCGGATGTCCACGCCCGGCGGCCGGGCTCAGTGCCGGTAACGGTCGGCCAGGGTCATCAGCGCCTGGGCCAACTCGGTGAGGTTGGCCGAGGCCGCCTCCACCTCGCGGGTGCCCGCGGCGGTCTGCTGGCTCGCCTGACGGATGTTCTGGAGGGCGCCCATCACCTGCTCGATGCCGAGTTGCTGCTGGTTGGTCGAGGCGACGATCTGCTGGAAGGTCTGCACGTTCTCCTCGACCCGGGCGGTGATCTCCTCGATGGTGCGCTGGGTGGTGTCGGAGCGGGCCTTGCCGGCCGCCGCCCGCTTGACCGCCTCCTCCGTGAGCATCACCGAGGTGTTGATGCCGCGCTGGATCTCGGAGAGGATCGTGCGCACCTGGCCGGTGGCGGCCTTGGCCTGGTCGGCCAGCAGCTTCATCTCAGAGGCGACGATCGCGAAGCTGCGCCCGCTCTCGCCCGCCGCCGCCGCCTCGATGGCGGCGTTGAGGGCCAGGAGATGGGTGCGCTCCGAGATGTCGTTGACCGTGGTGATGATCTCGCCGATGGCCTGCGTCTTCTCGCTGAGCGAGACGATGTTGCCGGCCGCCGCCTCGGCCTGCTCGCGGATCGCGTCCATGGCCTTGACCGTGTCGGCGACCGCCCGCAGGCCGGCGCGCGAGGTCTGGGCGGTGGATTGCGCCGTGGCGATCACCTCGGTGGCGCGCTTGCCGATCTGGGCTCCCGAATGGGTGATCTCGTCCACCGTGGCGGCTGTCTCCTGGACGGCGGCGAACTGCTCCTCGACGCTGGCCGCCTGCTCCTGGGCCGAGGCCCGGATCTGGGCTGCGGCGGCGTTGAGGTCGGCGGTGGCGGCCCGGTTGGTGCGCGCCAGGTCGGCCAGCCCCGACACCATGGCGTTGAAGGTGGTGCTGAGGCGACCGAACTCGTCCCCGCCGGTGCGCGCGAGGGTGCCTGTGAGGTCGCCGCCGCCGACCCGCTCGGCGAACACCATGACCTCCTCGAGGGGCGTCACCACCCCGCGCCGGATCAACGCGGTGACCACGAGGCTGATCACGATGCAGGCGGACAGGAACAGGGCGATCGACAGGCGGCTGAGGTCGTAGATCTCGGTGGACCGGCGCTGGCCGGCGGCGATGCCCTCGTCGAGGAGGTCGCGGGTGCGCTCGACGTCGCGCAGGAGTGCCTCCTGGGAGCGGTCGAGGGCCTCGGTCCGGCCCTCCATGCCGGCGGTGTCCCTGGCGGCAATGGCGGCGAGCTGGCCTTCGCTGGCCGCACGCAGCTGGCGGAAGGCGCCGACGGTCGTCGTGGACGCCTCGGACAGCCGCTTCCAGATCGCGGCGCGCTCGGGCGACGGGGCGGTGGCGGAGTAGTCGCTCGTGGTGCGGACGAGGTCCGCGATGATGGCATCGACCTCGTCGGCGGTGCGGCGCCAGCCGTCGGTGGTCACGGTCTGGTCCGCGTCGGACCTGTTGCGCAACAAGCTGGCGATCACGGCGTTGCGGCGCAGGATGCCGAGGTCGCGGGCCTTGTTGGCCAGGTCGTCGAGCTTGCGCGCCACGGACAGGTCGCGGCTGATGATGGTGTTGGTATTGTCGCGCACGGCGCTGATCTGGGTGAGGGCGTAGGCGCCGAGAGCCACCATCACGAGGATGACGACCACGAAGCCGAGGAGGATGCGTCGTCCAATCGAGATCGTCACGCTTGCGTCCCTGCTCCTCTGACCGGATTCGCCGTGGATACGCCGCCGTCCGACGGACGCGGGCTCACGACAGGTAGCGATGGATCAGCAGCCGCGGGTCGATGACCACGACCGCCCCGGGGTGCGATCCGCCCGCTTGATAGACCGAAACCGCTCCGCTTCCCAGGCTTGCCTCCCGCAGCCCCGCCGGGGTCTCGCCGCCGGCCGGAGCGGCCTCGACGGGAATGGCGATCACGGCCTCGACACGGTCGACCGCCAGGGCGATGGCCGCACCGGTGCCGCGCAGCAACACGAAATGGCCGGTGGGCACCTCGCCGTCCGTTTCCCACCCAGCGTTGTCCGTCATCCCCGCGTGGCGTCCGAGCCCCTCCGCGGGGCGTCCCAGCGCCTCGGCGAGGCCGATCACGCTGACGACGCGGCCCGAGAGCGCCACGAGGCCGAGCACCGCCGTGGGCGCGCCCGGCACGGGCGTGCAGGCCCGCGCCGGCATGACCTGGGCGACTTCGCCGAGCGGCAGGCCGTAGCGGTCCGGCCCGCACAGGCACAGGAGCACCGGGCGGGTCGCGACGCGGGTGCCCGACCGGCCGCGCCTGGCCAGGGTCGCGGAGCGCTCGTCGAGCAGCGCGTCGAGCCGCGCCTGCGTCCTGCCGTCGATCAGGGCCCCAGCCGTCACGTCGCGTCCTCTCGAAGGCCGTCGCGGGCCAGGATGGCCGTCGCGACGAGTTGGCCCGCGCGCAGGCCGTCGCCCTCGGGCACCTCGTCCTCCGCCGCGAGGCGCCGGGCGATCCGGACGGCGTTGTCGAGGCTGCGCGCGGCCGCCTCGCGGCGACCCACCCCCGTCAACAGAAGGCCGAGCTGGTAATGGGCCATGACGAAGTCGCCGTCGAGGTAGATCGCACCGCGCAAGGCGCGTTCGGCCTCAACCTCGCGGCCCAGGCTCCAGGCGAGCAGCCCGTCGTAATAGTGGAGGGCGGGCTGCGTCGGCCCCTCGACGAGGGCCGTGCGCACCGCGCGCCAGGCCTCGGCGACCGCGCCGGTGTCGGCCAGGGTCCTGATCCGGTCGAGGGGGTCCGTCCGCGGCGGCGGCGGGGAGGCCGGTTCTGGGTGCGCCCGCACCGGGCTCACCCAGGTGGATTCCACCCGCACCGGTGCCGGGGGAGCGGGGAGGGGACGCCAGGGGGTGGGCGCGATGACGGCGGGCTGCGGCGTCCCCTCCGGCTCGGCCGGCATGGCCCCGCGGGGACGGTAGGCGACGGTGCCGGGCAGGTTGACGGGGTCGAGGATCTCGCAGAACGACGGGTTCGGCTCGGCATGGCCGAGGAGAAGCCAGCCATCGGGCTTCAACCGCCGGCCGAAGGCGTTCACGAGGTCGAACACGACCCGGGCCTCGAAGTAGATGAGGACGTTGCGGCACAGGATCAGGTCGACGTCGGAAAACCGCGGCAGGCCGTCGTCGAGCAATCCGAGGAGGTTCTGGTTCTCGAAGGTCACCATCCGCCGGAAGTGCGGACGCAGGGTGAAGCTGCCGTCGCGGGACGCGCCGGGCGCACCGGGGCCGGTGACGAAGAAACGTTCCTGGTCCTCGACGGGCAGCGTCCGCAGCGCCCAGCGCCCGTAGGTCCCCGAGCGGGCCACGGCGAGCGCGGCGTCGCTGATGTCGGTTCCGGTGATGGCGATGCGCCAGGTCGGCAGGTCCTGGCCGAGGAGGTCGTGGAGCAGGATCGCGATCGAATGCGGCTCGGCCCCGGTGGAACAGCCCGCACTCCAGATCCGCAGGGTCCGGCTCTGTGCCCTGGCGGCGATCAGGCCGGGCAGGATGGTCCGGCGCAGGGCCGCGAACTGCTCGGCGTAGCGAAAGAAGAACGTCTCGCCGATGGTGATCTCGGATTCGAGGGCGGCCCACTCGGGCGGTCCCGTCTCCGGTCCGGAGAGATGGGCGAGATAGGCCCCGGCGTCGGTCAGCCCGCAGGCCTTGAAACGCCGGTACAGGCGGTCGAACAGCAGCCCGTCCTTGTCGCGGTAGTAGTGGTGGCCGGTGCGCGCGATCACCGCCGCCTTCAGGGCGGGATAGCCCGGATCGGTCTCCGGGCCCGGCCGGGTCGTGCGGGTCGCCATCACGCCGCCGGGAACGCCGCGAGGCGGTCGGCCTCGCGCGCAGCGAGGGCGGCGAGCCGGTCCCGCTCCTCAAGAGTGAGGATGCGCGGGACCGCGAGGATCGGTACGAGGCGGTCCTGCCGCGACAGTTCGGCGACGACGCAGCCGTTCAGCGTGCTCGTCTGCGAGATCGGGTGCACCGCCTCATCCCCCACCCGGACGAGGTCGTCGACCCGGTCGACCAGGAAGGCGGCGGCCCCGTCGGCGGCGAGCACCAGGTGGCGGTAGGGGTTCTCGTCCTCGGGCACCCGCGCTTCTCCCCGCAGCCCGAGCAGGCGCGGCAGGTCGATCACCGGCACCGGAAGGCCGCCGAGATCGAGGAACCCGGCCAGCATCGCGCCGGCCGCCGGCGGGCGGTGCAGGCGCGGCAGGGGCAGGATCTCGCTGACCTCGACCTGCGCCAGGGCGCAGGTGGTGCCGGCCAGGGAGACGACGAGGTAGGCCGAGGTGGGGGACGGTACCAGGACGCGGCTCCGGTCAGGACGAACGAAGCAGCGGCCGGCCGGCCGGCTGCGTCCTCAGATAGGACGGCGGGTGGAGGGAGAGCAAACCCGAAGATGTCTTCCCGCGAGACGATGCCTGCCCGCGAGACGACACCTCGCCACGGGACGGTGCCTCGCCAGGACGAGGAGACCGGAGATCAGCTCCCGGATTCCCCCTGCCACCCGCATTCGGCGAGCGTGGGCGCCATGTGTGCCGGGGCCGGGGCGGTGACGAGGATGGGCGGCTTCTTCGGATAGAGCGGCAGGCTCAGGGTCCGCGCATGGAGCTGCAGCCCCGGTCCGCCGAAGCGCGGGGCCGTGCCGTAGATCGGATCGCCGAGGATCGGCCATCCAGAAGCGGCGCAATGCACCCGTAGCTGGTGCGTGCGCCCGGTGACGGGGGTCAGCGCCAGCCAGGTCAGGGCCCGGTCGGGCGAGCGGCCCAGGACCTGCCACCGGGTCAGGGAGGGGTCGCCGGCCGGATCGACCTTCATCCACCAGCTGCGCGGGTCGTCGGAGCGCCGGGCGAGGGGCAGGTCGATGCTGCCGTCCGCCTCGTCCGGGCCGCCTTCCACCAGCGCCCAGTAGGTCTTGCCGACGCTTCCGCTGGCGGCGAACAGCTTGTTCAGGCGGGCGAGCGCCTTGGGATGGCGCCCCAGCGCGAGGCAGCCGGAGGTGTCGCGGTCGAGCCGATGGGCGACCTCGGGACGGCGCGGCAGGCCGAACCGCAGGCCGTCGAGGTGGTCGGTCAGGGTCTCGCCGCCCTTCGGGCCGGGATGGACGGGCAGTCCGGCCGGCTTGTCGATGACGAGAATCAGGCCATCGCGGTAGAGGAGGCGGGCGCCTATGTCTGCTACGAGGGCATCGGCTGGGGGCATGGTCTCGCGCTAACGCCGCCGGGACCAGGGAGCAAGCGGGAATGAGCGACGACAAGAGGCCGGGCTGGCTGCTGCGCCGGATGTTCGGCAAGAAGGAGGAGGCGTGGCCGCCGGAGCCGGTGCCGGTCCAGCCGCCGGATGCCAGGTCGAATTCCAAGGCGGATGCCAGGCCGGAGCCCACTCCCGCACCCGAGCCGGTGGCGCCGCCCCTCGATTCCCCTGCCTCGATCTCGGAAGGCCAGCCGGACTTCGCCACGGGCGCGGCGGACGTGGCCCATGTCCCGCTGCCGGCGAGCGAGCCGTCGCAGGTCGATTCCGACAAGAACGCCGTCCCCGACGAGATCGAGGGCGCCGACCTCCAGCCGGTGGAGGAGGCGGTGGAGGAGGCGCCGGCGACGTCTCTCCCGCCGACGCCGGAGCCCGAACCGGACCCCGCGCCCGTGGCGGTTCAGGTGGTCATGCCCGAGGTCGTCCTGCCCGAGGTCGTCCTGCCCGAGCCGGAGAAGCGCGGCTGGTGGAGCCGGCTGACGGGCGGCATGAAGCGGACCTCCTCCGCCCTGTCGGAACGGGTGACCGGCCTCTTCACCAAGCGCAAGCTCGATGCCGACACCCTGGAGGAACTGGAAGACGCCCTGATCCAGGCCGATTTCGGGGTCGAGACCGCCATGCGGATCTCGGAGGCCGTGGGCAAGGGCCGCTACGAGAAGGGGATCTCGCCCGACGAGGTCAGGGCCATCCTGGCGGCGGAGGTCGAGCGGGCGCTGCTCCCCGTCGCGTTGCCGCTGGTGGTCGATGGCGCGAAACGACCGTTCGTGATCCTGATGATCGGGGTCAACGGCGCGGGCAAGACCACCACCATCGGCAAGCTGTCCCTCAAGCTGAAGGCCGAGGGGCGCAGCGTGATGTTGGCGGCCGGTGACACCTTCCGCGCCGCCGCCATCGAGCAGCTCAAGGTCTGGGGCGAGCGCACCGGGGTGCCGGTGGTGGCGGGCGCGCAAGGGGCGGACGCCGCCGGTCTCGCCTTCGAGGCCTTCAAGGCGGCCAAAGCGGCGGGCACCGACGTCCTCCTGATCGACACCGCGGGGCGTCTCCAGAACAAGACCGGGCTGATGGCCGAGCTGGAGAAGATCCTGCGCGTGATCCGCAAGATCGACCCCGACGCCCCCCACGCGGTGCTCCTCGTCCTCGACGCGACGGTGGGCCAGAACGCGATCAGCCAGGTCGAACTGTTCTCGAAGGCCGCCAACGTCACCGGCCTCGTGATGACCAAGCTCGACGGCACGGCGCGCGGCGGCATCCTCGTGGCGCTGGCCGCCAAGTTCGGCCTGCCGGTGCACTTCATCGGGGTCGGCGAAGGGGTGGAGGATCTCGAGCCGTTCGCGGCGCGCGACTTCGCACGGGCGATCGCGGGGCTGGAGGCGGATTAGGCGATCGCGATATCGGTCCTGGAGAAATCGTTACCTTTGAAAAGCAGCGGCGCTCCGAGGGCTTGCGCCAGGGCGTAGGAAAAGCAATCGCCGAAGTTCAGGCCGGCCGGGTGCCGGCCTTTGCCGTACCGGGCAAAGGCATCGGCCGCGCGCTGGGCGAGGGCGTGGTCGACCGGATGTATGCCGATATCGCGGCGCGTCAGCCAGGTATAGACGACGGCCCGACCGCCGAACCGCCCCTCGGCGATCATGGCGCATTCGAGGTAAGTCGCGGCCGACATCATCCGCTCGCTGGCCAACGCCAGCGCGCGAGACAAGGCGGCGGCCTCGGTTTCGTGCTGGAGGATCGCCACGAAAACCGAACTGTCGACGACGATCACGCCGGCAGTCCATTCTCGTCGTAGGACAAGACGTCGACAGGGATGCGCTCATCGACCACGGAAAGCGCGGACCATTGCGCCCGAAGATCGTCATCCGCCTTCAATCCCTCGGCAATACGGTGGGCGCGTTCCTCGTCCAGCCGTTCCCGCTCGCGCCGCAGCAGGTCCACGAGCAGGTCGGTGCCGTTCCGCCCGGCGCTGGCCGCGACCTCGGCGAGCAGGGTCTCGAAATCGGGGTCCTCGATCGTGATCGACATCGGCGGGCTCCCGGGGCTGGCCGGTTGAGGCGGGGGCTCAAACCCGTGTACAGCGCGGGCGCCGGAACGACCATGCCGCGCCCGAGCGGCCGAGGACAGACCATGCAGATCGAAGCCGTCCCCCCGAAGCGTCATCTGCCGCCGTTCCTCAAGCTCGTGCTGGAACTCGGGCCGCTCGTGGTGTTCTTCTTCGCCAACGCCTATGCCGAGCGCTTCGGCGTCACGCCCGACCAGAAGCTGTTCGTGGCGACGGGCCTGTTCATCGCCGCGACGGTGATCGCGCTGTCGATCCACTACGCCCTGATGCGGCGCCTGCCGATCATGCCGCTGGTCTCCGGCGTGGTGGTGGTGGTGTTCGGCGGCCTCACCCTGGCCCTGCAGGACAAGACCTTCATCATGATGAAGCCGACCATCGTGAACACGTTGTTCGGGCTCGTCCTGCTCGGGGGGCTGGCCTTCGGCAAATCGCTGTTGTCGGTCGTGCTCGACAGCGTGTTCGCCCTCACCGAGGAGGGCTGGCGCAAGCTCACCTTCCGCTGGGGCCTGTTCTTCCTCGTGCTGGCGGTGCTCAACGAGGTGGTCTGGCGCACGCAGACCGAGGATTTCTGGGTGAGCTTCAAGGTGTTCGGCATCATGCCGCTGACGATCGCCTTCGCCCTGTCGCAGACGCCGCTTCTGATGCGGCACGAGCGCAAGGACGCGCCGGAGGCGTGAGGCTCAGCGCTTGTCGGCCACGGCCCTGATCCGTCCGAGGACGGAGGCGTAGTTCTCCGGCGTCAGGATGCCCACGAGCTTGTCGCGGATGACGCCGTCGGGGCCGATGATGAAGGTCTCGGGCACGCCGTAGACGCCGAAGTCGATGCCGGTGCGGCCGGTCGGGTCCATGCCCACCGCCTGGAACGGGATGCCGTTGCGGCTCAAGAACCGGCGGCCGTTCTCGGGCGAATCCTTGTAGTCGATGCCGACGAGGCGCAGGCCGGGCTCGCGGGCCAGCCGCATCAGCTGGGGATGCTCGATCTGGCAGGGCGCGCACCACGACGCCCACACGTTCAGGACCGTCACCTTGCCCTTGAGCTCGTCGCTCGACAGGCCCGGCACCGGACCGTTCTCGCCGACGAGGCCGGGCATCGCCTCCAGGGTGAAGGCGGGGGCCGGCCGGCCGATCATCGCCGAGGGCACCGCCGCCGGATCGGCCCCCGAACGCAGGCGCAGGAAGAAGATCACGCACAGGAGCGCGAAGGCGACCACCGGCAGGATCGTCAGCAGCGACCGGCGGGGCACGGCGGCAGGGGTGTCGCGGCTCACGAGGGCTCTCCGGAAGGTCCGTCGGTCCGCTCGTCCTGCATCGCCGCCAGCGTCCGGCGCTGGGCACGCGCGTCGCGCAGGGCGTGCAGGATCAGCCCGCCGATCACCAGGGCGGTGAAGCCATAGGCTCCCAGGATGAAGCCCCCGTGCGGCCCAAGATCCATCGCGGTCACAGACCCGGGATCGCCCGATCGAGGGCGGGGGCGGACGCAGGCGCGGGCCGGCGCGCGCCAGCCTGGTCCAGGGCCTCGGCCTCGCGGATGGTCAGCACCCGCACCCGGCGGCGCAGGATCTCGGTGCGCATCCCCTGCAGGTGCAGGGTGATCCCCAGCAGGGTGAAGGCGAGGATCATGAGGAGCAGCGGGTAGAGCATCGACGGGTCGATGGTCGAGCCGCCCATGCGCAGGATCGAGGCCGGCTGATGCAGGGTCGACCACCAGTTCACCGAGAACTTGATGATGGGCAGGTTCACCGCGCCCACCAGGGTCAGGATCGCGATGGCGCGGGCGGCCCGGTTGGGATCCTCGATGGTCCGCCACAGGGCGATGATGCCGCAGTAGATCAGGAACAGGATCAGCATCGAGGTCAGTCGCGCGTCCCAGACCCAGTAGGTGCCCCACATCGGCTTGCCCCAGAGCGAGCCGGTGACGAGGCAGACCAGCGTGAAGGCCGCGCCGATGGGGGCGGCGGCGCGCTGGGCCACGTCGGCGAGGGGATGGCGCCAGACCAGGGTGCCGATCGCCGAGAGCGCCATGGACCCGTAGAAGAACACCCCGAGCCAGGCCGCCGGCACGTGGATGTACATGATCCGCACGGTCTCGCCCTGCTGGTAGTCGGCGGGCACCACGAACCAGGTCAGGTACAGCCCGTAGGCCAGGAGCGCCGCCGACAGCCCGGCGAGCCAGGGCATCACGGGGGCGGTCCAGCGCAGGAAATGGCCGGGATGGGCGAGGCGGGTCCACATGCGCCGGCCTTAGCGCAGGGTGCGGTGCAACCGCAATGCGGAGGTTGGGCGCAGCCCGGTCGCCCGCATGGTTCGATGGGGCCGGACGCCGGGCGTTCCAGGGTTGGACCGGGATACCGCCGCAGGTCTGGCGACGGGTGGCGACGGGCTTTCGCGCCTCGCCTTGACCCTCCCCGGCGGCCGGTCCAGAACCCGGCGCTCGCGCAGCGTCCCGACGAGGGAGGCGCGCCTCGACTTTTCCCACACGAACCGCACGGGGACACGCGCGATGGCCGCGTTCAACGACCTGGTGTTCTCCGGCGTGCAGCCGACCGGGAACCTGCACCTCGGCAATTATCTCGGCGCCGTGAAGCGGTTCGTGGAGATGCAGGCGCGGGACGCGCAGTGCCTCTATTGCGTGGTCGACATGCACGCGATCACGCTGTGGCAGGATCCGGCCGAGCTGAAGACCCAGATCCGCGAGGTCACGGCCGCGTTCCTGGCCGCCGGCATCGACCCGAAACGCTCGATCGTGTTCAACCAGAGCCAGGTGCCGGCGCACGCCGAACTCGCCTGGATCTTCAACTGCGTCGCGCGGCTCGGCTGGCTCAACCGCATGACCCAGTTCAAGGACAAGGCCGGCAAGGACCGCGAGAACGCGTCCATCGGCCTCTACGCCTATCCGGTGCTGATGGCCGCCGACATCCTGGCCTACCGCGCCACCCACGTGCCGGTCGGCGAGGACCAGAAGCAGCACCTCGAACTCACCCGCGACATCGCCCAGAAGTTCAACAACGACTTTTCGGGCTCGATCGCCGCGCACGGCCACGGCGACGCCTTCTTCCCCGTGACGGAACCGCTGATCGGCGGTCCGGCCGCCCGCGTGATGTCCTTGCGCGACGGCACCAAGAAGATGTCGAAGTCCGACCCCTCGGACAATTCGCGCATCAACCTCGCCGACGACGCCGACGCCATCGCCAACAAAGTCCGCAAGGCCAAGACCGACCCCGAGCCGCTACCCTCCGAGGTCGCGGGGCTCGCCGGGCGGCCCGAGGCCGACAACCTCGTGGGCATCTTCGCCGCCCTCAAGGACACCACCCGCGAGGCGGTGCTCGCCGACTACGGCGGCGGGCAGTTCTCCGCGTTCAAGGGCGCGCTGGTGGAGCTCGCTGTCGAGACCCTGGCGCCGCTCGGCGCCGAAATGAAGCGGCTCGTGGCCGAGCCCGAGCACATCGACGCCGTGCTGTTCGACGGCGCCGAGCGCGCAGACGCCATCGCTGCCCCGACCCTCGACGCGGTCAAGGACATCGTCGGCTTCGTGCGGCGTCCGCGCCTGCGCAGCGTCTGAACCATGGCGATCCGGGCTCTGGTCTTCGACGTCTTCGGGACGCTGGTCGACTGGCGCTCCGGTGTCGCCCGCGAGGCCGCGCGCCTCCTCGGTCCCGCTTGCGATGCCGGCGCCTTCGCCGATGCCTGGCGCGCCCGCTACCAGCCGTCCCTGGAGCCGGTGCGCGCCGGCCTGCGCCCCTTCGTCGACCTCGATACGATCCATGCGGAATCGCTCGGCGACGTGCTGGCACAGTTCGGCATGGCGGATACCCCGGACGCGGTGCGGGCGGAACTGGTCCAGGCCTGGCACCGGCTCGACGCCTGGCCCGAGGTGCCAGACGCCCTGCGACGCCTGCGCAAGAACTACCTGCTCGCGCCCAACTCGAACGCGCACGTCCGGCTGATCGCCGATCTCGCCCGCCGCAACGGGCTGATTTTCGACGCGATCCTCGGCGCCGGGTACTCCCGCGACTACAAGCCGAAGCCCGCCCTCTACCGCGACGCGGTGGCGGCCTTCGGTTTCGCCCCGGAGGAGACCCTGATGGTCGCCGCCCATTCGGGCGACCTCGCGGCGGCGACGCGCCACGGCCTCTCCACCGCGCACATCGCCCGGCCGCGCGAACACGGGCCGGGTGGCGGGGAGACCGCGCCGGGTGTCCCGGTCACCATCGCAGCGCGGGATCTGGCGGATCTCGCCGACCGGCTCGGCTGCTGATCACAGGAGCGAAGCGGGGACGCGGCGGCTCGCCGAGGATCTCGGTCGCGGGCCGGGCCATTCCAATTCCCTGTGATCGAGGGACGACGCCTGCCTGCCGTCTCGCAGGCGTTCGTCGTCGCCCGGCGGCCTCCGTCGCGGACCTCGTCAGCTCTCGCCGCGCGCGACCCGGGCCTCGTATTCCGGCAATTCGATCCGGCCTTCCGTCGCGACGCGGGCCTTGTCCTCGTCCGGGATCACGTCCGCGACCATGTCGAGGCGCTTCCACAGGGCGAGCGGGGTTTCCTTCTCGGGGGTCGGTACGTAGCGGTTCTGCTCGAGCTTCCTGTACTTGTGGATGTAGCGCGGGCAGTTCACCCAGGCCTTCGTGACCGCGATCTTCACGAGGTACTTGGCCTCGGTGTACTCGGCCATCAGCGGATCGTCGCGCAGCATCCGGGCGTGGCCCTGGACGCGGACCCGGTGCGGCGTCTCGAAGTCGATGAACAGCAGGCCGACCTTGGACTGCCCCTCGATGTTGCCCATCGAGTACCACATGCCGTTGCCGTCGAAGCCCGGGAACACGAGGGTTTTGTCGTCGAGCACCTTCACGAAGCCGGGGCTGCCGCCCTTGTAGGAGACGGTCGGCATGCCGTCGGGATCGACGGTGGACAGGAAGAACATGTCGCGACTGCCGATGAAGGCCGCCTCGTCCGGCGAGATGTGGTCGTGGACCCAGCCGGTATCGAGGCGCTCGGCGAGCTTGACGGTGTTGTATTCTTCCTGGAGCGCGCGATGTTCGTCGAAATAGAGCGATGCCATGCCGGATGTGTCCTCCCGTGTCTCGGCCGCACTCGGACGGGCAGCCGTTGGGTGGAATGATCGCGGGATTTTCCGCTCGGCACAACCTTGCGAGTGCCTCCTCCCGTTCCACCCACGACACGCGCACGCATGAAAAAGCCGGCGTCGCTCGCACGACGCCGGCGTCAGCCCTGACGCGCAGCCGAGCAAAGCACGGCTGCGAAATCCCAAACGATCAGTTCTTGGACTTGTCGACGAGCGCCTTCTCGGAGATCCACGGCATCATGCCCCGCAGCTTGGCGCCGACCTCCTCGATGGGATGGCGGGCGAGCTTGGCGCGGGTGGCCTTGAACGAGGTCTGGCCGACCTTGTTCTCGAGCATCCAGTCGCGGGTGAACTTGCCCGACTGGATGTCGTCGAGCACGCGCTTCATCTCGGCCTTGGTCTCGGCGGTGACGATGCGCGGGCCGGTGACGTACTCGCCGTACTCGGCGGTGTTCGAGATCGAGTAGTTCATGTTGGCGATGCCGCCCTCGTAGATGAGGTCGACGATGAGCTTCACCTCGTGCAGGCACTCGAAATACGCCATCTCGGGGGCGTAGCCGCCCTCGACCAGGGTCTCGAAGCCGGCCTTGATCAGCTCGACGAGGCCGCCGCAGAGCACGGCCTGCTCGCCGAAGAGATCCGTCTCGCACTCTTCCTTGAAGGTGGTCTCGATGATGCCGGCACGTCCCCCGCCGTTGGCCGAGGCGTAGGAGAGGCCGAGATCGTGGGCGTTGCCCGACGCGTCCTGCGCGATGGCGATGAGGGTCGGCACGCCGCCGCCCTTGAGGTACTCGCCGCGCACCGTGTGGCCGGGGCCCTTGGGGGCGACCATCAGCACGTCGAGGTCGGGTCGCGGCTCGATCAGGTTGAAGTGGACGTTGAGGCCGTGGGCGAACAGGAGGGCGGCGCCCTGCTTCATGTTCGGCGCCAGCGACTCCTTGTAGATGTCGCCCTGCAGTTCGTCGGGGGTGAGCATCATGACGACGTCGGCCTGCTTGGCGGCGTCGGCCACGTTCATGACCGTGAAGCCCTCGTGCTCCGCCTTCTTGGCGGTGGCCGAGCCCTCGCGGAGCGCGATGACGATGCCCTGCACACCGGAATCGCGCAGGTTCAGCGCGTGGGCGTGGCCCTGGCTGCCGTAGCCGACGATGACGACCTTCTTGCCCTTGATCAGGTTGAGGTCGGCGTCGCGATCGTAATAGACCCGCATGGCGGTCCCTTCTCTTCTTAAGACGTGAGTGCGCCCCGGCGCCCTCATCTGAAACGACATCCGCGCGGCCGTGCGATGCCGGCTTTTAACGAGGCGATCCCCGCGACGAAAGGGGAATTGTTCCGTCGCCGATCACGCCGGCAGGTCGAGGCCCTCGCGGGCGAACACCGCCTGGACGGCGGGACGCCCGGCCATGGCGCGGGCATGCGCGGTCCAATGCGGGAACCGCGTCGCCATGTCGAAGCCCAGCGCCGGTCCGCGTCCCCACATCCAGAACAGCAGCAGATAGGGATCGACGACGCTGAAGCGGTCGGCCACCGCCCAGCCGCCGTTGGAGAGCCTGACCTCGGTCATCGTGAAGAGGTCGCCGCAGGTGTCGACGCCCTTGGCGCGGATGCCGGCGAACGCCTCCTCGTCGGCGGTGTAGCGCTCGGGCCGGCGCACGTGGGCATAGGCGATGTGATGGTTCGTCGACAGCCACCCGAGCCATTCGTCGGCCACCGCCTGATCGCGGGCAGACTCCGGCCACAGCGCCGGGTGACAGCGCCCGACATGGCGCAGGATGGCGCTGTTCTCGGTGAGGACCCAGTCCGCCTCGACCAGGGCCGGCACGCGACCGCGCTCATTGACGGCGAGGTACTCGGGCGCACGCTGGTCGCCGGCCATCAGGTTGAGGCGGGCGGTCTCGAAAGGAGCGCCCGCCTCCTCGAGGGCGATGTGGGAGGCGAGCGAACAGGCGCCGGGGGCGTAGTAGAGGATGGCTGGCATCGGTCAGGTCACTTGACAGTCAGGAATCGAAACGGAGGCCGAGAACTTTAGCGATCGTATCGCGAACCTCCGTCAGGAGGTCGAACGGTACCGCCCCAATCGAACGAAAACCACGAGACGACCGATCCACGCTGCGAATGTGATCGCAGAGCACAACGCCTTTCACCGGCAGCCCGCTCGGAAGGATCACCTTTGTGGGCCAGGGCGCGATATTTCCCGTGATTGGACAGACGATGGCGATCGCATTCCGCTTATGGAAACCCTGCCCGGTGAGGACGAGGGCCGGCCGGACGCCGGCTTGTTCCCTACCCAGCGTAGGCCGAAAATCCACCCAGACGAGGTCACCGGCGTGGGGAAGCTGGAGATCATCGACTCCATTCATCGTCGATAATCTCCGCGCCGACGTCTTGCCCCCAATCGACGACTTCGGGACGGTTCGCGGGACCAAGCCGGTCCATCTCGGCCAGCATTTCCTCCAGCGTCGATGAGGGGGCGCGAGGACTGATTTCGACAGTTTGCCCGTCACTCAGGCCGTTTTCCCGACCTAGTTTTGCGGAAAAACGAATCACGAATTCCTCACCCGATTGGGTTAGCTTGGCTTTCATCGCTCACGGTCTCCGCGGAACCCCGTCGATATAGCGCCGCGCGAAAAAACCTCACATCGCCTCCGCCCCACGCCCCATCGCCGCGATGCCGGTGCGCGAGATCTCGACGAGACCGATCACCGTCATCAGTCCGATGAAGCGGTCGATCTCCTCCGTCGTGCCGGTGACCTCGAACACGAAGGAGTTGAGGGTGGCGTCCAGCGTCTTGGCGCCGAAGGCGGCGGCCAGGGTCAGGGATTCGGTGCGGTGCTCGCCGGTGCCCGCCACCTTCACGAGGCAGAGCTCGCGCTCCAGTGCACGTCCCTGGAGCGTCAGGTCGACGACGCGGTGGACCGGCACCAGCCGGTCGAGCTGCGCCTTGATCTGCTGGATCACCGCGTCGGTTCCGGTGGTCACGATGGTGATGCGCGAGATGTGGCGCGCCACCTCGGTCTCGGACACCGTCAGGCTCTCGATGTTGTAGCCCCTCCCAGAGAACATGCCGGAGATCCGGGCGAGGACGCCCGGCTCGTTGTCGACGATGACGGCGAGGGTGTGCCGGTTGACGGCCTCGAGCCTGCCGGCATCGGGGTAGTGCGTGTTCATGGCGTTCATGACGTCTCTCCTCCGGGCCGGCTTCAGACCAGCATCTTGCCTTCCTCGGAGATCACGTCGCCGAGGTCCATTCCGGTCTCGCCGAGGTAGTCGGAGAGCAGCATCTCGTTGTGGGCCTTGCCCGACGGGATCATCGGGAAGCAGTTCTCTTTCTTGTCGACGACGCAGTCGAAGATGACCGGGCCGTCGTGGTCGAGCATCTCCTTGATCGCCGCATCGAGGTCACCCGGCTTCTCGCACCGGATGCCCTTGGCGCCGTAGGCCTCGGCGAGCTTGACGAAGTCGGGCAGGCTCTCGGAATAGCTCTGCGAGTAGCGCGAGCCGTGCAAGAGCTCCTGCCACTGGCGCACCATGCCCATGTACTCGTTGTTCAGGATGAAGATCTTGACCGGCAGGCGGTACTGCACGGCGGTGGACATCTCCTGCATGTTCATCAGGATCGAGGCCTCGCCGGCGATGTCGATGACGAGCCCGTCCGGATGGGCGAGCTGCGTGCCGATGGCGGCGGGCAGGCCGTAGCCCATGGTGCCGAGCCCGCCGGAGGTCATCCAGCGGTTCGGCTCGTCGAACTTGTAGTACTGGGCCGCCCACATCTGGTGCTGGCCGACCTCGGTGGTGATGTACGTCTCACGGTCCTTGGTGGCCTCGTAGAGGCGCTGGACCGCATATTGCGGCTTGATGATCGTGCCCGAGGGCCAGTAGTTCAGGCACTCGCGCGCCTTCCAGGTGCGGATCTTGGCCATCCAGGCGTCGAACCGGTCCTGGTCCGGCGCCGTGTCGAGGGCCTTCCAGGCCGCGACCATGTCCTCGAGCACCGAGCCGCAATCGCCGACGATGCCGACGTCGACCTTGACGACCTTGTTGATCGACGAGGCGTCGACGTCGATGTGGATCTTCTTGGAGAACGGCGCGAAGGCGTCGAGACGGCCGGTGATGCGGTCGTCGAAGCGCGCGCCGACGCAGATCATCACGTCGCATTCGTGCATCGCGAGGTTGGCCTCGTAGGTCCCGTGCATGCCGAGCATGCCCAGGAACTTCTCGTCCGACGCCGGGAAGGCGCCGAGCCCCATTAGGGTCGAGGTCACCGGGAACCCGGTCATCGCGACGAGCTCGCGCAGCAGCCGTGAGGCGTGCGGGCCGGAATTGATGACGCCGCCGCCGGTGTAGAAGATCGGGCGGCGGGCGGTCGCCATCAGCTCGACGGCGGCCTGGATGGCCGCAGCGTCGCCCTTGAAGGCCGGACGATAGGTCTTGTGGCCGTTGCGGCTCGGACGCTCGTAGATGCCGCTCGCGAACTGGATGTCCTTGGGCAGGTCGACGACGACGGGGCCGGGGCGTCCGTTCGAGGCGACGTAGAAGGCCTCGTGCAGGATGCGCGGCAGGTCGTCGATCGATTTGACGAGGTAGTTGTGCTTCGTGCAGTGGCGGGTGATGCCGACCGTGTCGCACTCCTGGAAGGCGTCGGTGCCGATGAGATGGGTCGGAACCTGGCCGGTGATGCAGACGAGGGGGATCGAATCCATCATCGCGTCGGTAAGCCCGGTGACGATGTTGGTGGCGCCCGGCCCGGAGGTGACGAGGACGCAGCCGACCTTGCCCGAGGCGCGGGCATAGCCCTCGGCCGCATGGACCGCGCCCTGCTCGTGGCGCACGAGGACGTGCTTGAGTTCCTCCTGGTGGAAGAGCGCATCGTAGATCGGCAGCACCGCGCCGCCCGGATACCCGAACAGCGTATCGACACCCTGATCCCGGAACGCCCGGATGACCATTTCGGCCCCGGTCATGACCTCGCCGCTCATCGTCTCAACTCCCTCGAAGCCTTGGTCGAATCCCCGTGTCGCGTCCCGTCGCAGGCAACAAAAAAGGGCCCCGAAGGACCCTGCATGCGCCACCATCCGGATCGCGGTCCCTGCTGTCAGGACCGCCCCGTCGGTGGCGCTTTCGTTACGATGAGGATGGAACGCATCAACGTGAAGTCTTCTGTTCGGTCGTCCGCCGTCATGACGAATCGACAATCGTGACGCCGTCATTACCGGACCGGCGCAACCCGGTCAACGTGGCGCGAACGACCGGATCACGACGATCGCCCCTCAGGCCAGGGCCGCGCCCTGTGCGATCAGCATCCGTCCGTCGTGGCCCGCGATCGCGACCTCGCACAGGTGCCCGGCCGGTGTCCGTGCCTGCAGCCGGACCGGGGTAAAACCCTCCGTCCGGCCGATGCCGCCGCGCTCGGCCAGCACCCGGTGGCGGCGCCCGACCTCGCCGGACAGATGCCGGATTAGGGCAGCGGCTCCCGCCTCGCGCAGGCGTGCGGCGCGCTCGCGCACCTCCCCATCGGGCACCGGCGGCATGCGCGCGGCTGGGGTGCCGGGGCGGGGCGAATAGGGAAAGACGTGGAGGTGGGTGAGGCCGCAGTCCGCCACAAGGTCGAGGGAGCGCGCGAACTGCGCCTCGGTCTCGGTGGGAAAGCCGGCGATGAGGTCGGCCCCGAACACCACCTGCGGGCGCAGCGCCCTCACGTCCTCGCAGAACCGGATGGCGTCGGCGCGGCTGTGGCGCCGCTTCATCCGCTTCAGGACGAGGTCGTCGCCCGCCTGAAGCGAGAGGTGGAAATGCGGCATCAGGCGCGGCTCGTCGGCGATGGCCGCCATCAGGTCGTCGTCGGCCTCGATGGAATCGATCGAGGACAGGCGCAGGCGGTCGAGGTCCGGCACGCCTGCCAGGATACGGCGCACGAGACGGCCGAGCGTCACCGGTTCGTCGTGGTCACGGCCGTAGGCGGTCAGATCGACGCCGGTGAGCACGACCTCGCGCCCGCCGTGCGCGACGATGGTGCGGACCTGATCGACCACCTCGGCAAGTGACAGCGACCGCGAGACGCCGCGACCGAACGGGATGATGCAGAAGGTGCAGCGATGGTCGCAGCCGTTCTGCACCGGCACGAACGCGCGGGTGTGGCCCGGCAGGTGGGTGATCCGCGTGGCGGCGGCGGCGCGCACGGCCATGATGTCGTCGACGGCGACGCGGCGGTTCCCGTCCGCCCAGGCCTCGGGCCGCAGCTTGGCGTCGTTGCCGACGAGGCGGGCGACCTCCGGCATCGTGGCATAGGCCTGCGTCTCCACCTGGGCGCCGCAGCCGGTGACCACGATCTCGGCCTGCGGCCGCTCCCGCGCGAGGCGGCGGATCGCCTTGCGCGCCTGCCGGCCGGCCTCGGCCGTCACCGCGCAGGTGTTGACCACGACGCGGTCGCGGCCGGGGACGTCGGCATGGGCGCGGATCGCTTCGGATTCCACCGTGTTGAGGCGGCAGCCGAAGGTCAGGGTCTCGATCGCCATTCAGCCGGCCCCGAAACGTGCGGGCTCCACGCCCTCGGGCGCGAAAATCCCGGGGGGAAACGCATCCTCCCATTCCAGCGCCACCGGCCCGGTCATCAGCACGTGGTCGTCGGCGCGCCATTCGATGACGAGGTCGCCGCCGGGCAGGCTGACGGTGGCCTGGCGCCCGATCATGCGCAGGCGCGAGGCCGCCACCACGGCGGCGCAGGCGGCGGTGCCGCAGGCCAGGGTCAGGCCGGCCCCGCGCTCCCACACCCGCAGGCGGATCGACTCCGGCCCGGTCACCTCGGCCAGCGAGATGTTCGCGCGCTCGGGGAAGATCGGGTGGTTCTCCAGCATCGGGCCGATCCGGCCGAGATCGTAGCCGGCCGGATCGCGATGAACGAAGAACACCGCGTGCGGGTTGCCCATGTTCACCGCCCCCGGCGAATGCAGCACGGGGTCGTCGATCGGGCCGATCTGCAGCTCGATCCGCCGGGTGTCGGGGAAGGGTTCGGCCAGCGGGATCTCGTCCCACCGCAACCTGGGGCGGCCCATGTCGACGGTGAAGGAGCGGTCGGCCATGCGGTTGACGGACACGAGGCCGGCGATCGTCTCCAGGGTCAGCCGGCCGCTTTCGGCGGGCCGGGCCATGGCCGGATCGTCGAGCATGGCGAAGGCCACGCAGCGGGTGCCGTTGCCGCAGGCGCCCGATTCCGAGCCGTCGGTGTTGTAGATGCGCAAGAACGCGTCCGTTCCCGGCGAAACGGCATCGTGGATCACCATGAGCTGGTCGAAGCCCGAGCGGGGGTGGCGGGCGATGGCCTGCGCCTCCGCGGCGGTGACCCGGTGGCCCGAGCCGCGCAGGTCGAGGACGACGATCCGGTTGCCGGCGCCGTGCATCTTCAGGAAGCGTCGGTGGGCGAGGGGACTCATCGGGCGGCGGGGCCTTCTCAAACGCGAACCGGAGCCAAGGGCTGGGGCCTGCCTATAGGGCAAAGCCGGTGCGCACGCACGCGGACCGCCCCTGCGTGCGTTGCAGAAGCGCCGCGCTCGCCGGGCATCTGGTGCCGGCGCGGCGGTGACGTCTCGCGGGTCTCACCGTTCGCCGGTACGGTGGGGCGGGGCAACCAGCGCGCGACCGTTCTGGAAAGCCCCGTGATGCCGCCGGAGCGCCACCCCGTGACCCGACTTCGCCCCTCGCGCCGTTCGCGCCTGCCGTCTGCGGTGGCCGCCTCCCGATCGCTCGCGGCGGGCATCCTGCTGTGGGGAGCCGCGGCGACGGCACAGGAGACGGCGCCCCCCGCCGTCACCAACCCGCTGCCCACCACCACGGCGCCCGATCCGGCCAGATCCGCGCCCGTACCGGCGCCCGCCCCGGCACAATCGGTGGCGCCGGGACTGCCGACCGTACCGGGCTTGCAGACGACGCCCGCCGGCCCGGCGCGCCCACCCCTGGTGGAGACGCCCGGCGAGGCCAACGACGTCGACGACGTGACCCTGCCGGCCAAGCCCGCCGCGATCCTGGCCGGAACCGCCAAGTGGGAGGAGGCGGTGCCCACCCTCCAGGCGGCATTCAAGCGGATCGAGGCGGACCTCGCCAAGGCCGGTCTTCCCCCGGCCGGGCGGCCGATCGCGGTCTTCGCCAAGACCGACGACGACGGCTTCCAGTTCGAGGCGATGATCCCGGTGACGGCGATCCCCGATCCGGCTCCGGCCATCGGAGACGGCATCCGCTTCGGCTCGACGCCGTCGGGCCGGGCGCTGCGCTTCAACCACAAGGGCTCCTACGAGGAGATCGACGGCACCTACGAGACGCTCACCGCCTATCTCGATGCCAAGGACGTGGTGGTGCAGGACCGGTTCATCGAGGAATATGTCACCGACCTCACCGACAAGGCCGACGATAAGCTCGAGGTGAACATCTACGCCCTCCCGCGGTGAAGCGATCGGAACCCGGGCGAATCCCATGGATTCGCCCCTCATGGCCACCGCATCAGCCCCCGACCTCTTCGTTTCCCGCACCGGCGAGCGCCGCCCCGACGAGGCGACGCTGCGCGACAGGGCGCTGGAGATCCACCACCGTCTCTGCCCCGTCTACGGCTGTCCGATCCCGTATTTCCACAGCCTCGATCCGGTCAGCGAACTGGTGTCCTCGCTGCTCTCGCACCGGACGCGGAACGCGGAATCGGGCCGGGCCTTCAAGGCCCTGCGGGCACGCTACCCGGATTGGGCGGCCCTGATCGCGGCGCCCGTGGCCGAGGTCGAGGCGACCATCGCCGGGGTGACCTGGCCGGAACTCAAGGCGCCGCGCATCCAGGCGATCCTGAGCAGCGTCCGCGAGCGCAGCGGCGGCCTCGACCTCGGTTTCCTGGCAGGTCTCTCGGTGGCCGAGGCGCGGGCGTGGCTGGAGGCGATCCCGGGCGTCGGCCCCAAGACCAGTGCCGCCGTCCTTTCCTTCAGCCTCCTGCGGATGCCGGCCCTGCCGGTGGACAGCCACCACCACCGGGTCGCCCAGCGCACGGGGCTGATCGGAGCGAAGGTCGACGTCGGCCCCTCGCACCCGGTCCTGCGGGCGCAACTGCCCGACGACTGGAGCGCGCAGGCCCTCTACGACAACCACGAGATCCTGATGCTGCACGGCCAGCAGGTCTGCCACCACCGCGCCCCCGCCTGCGGCACCTGCGTGCTCCTCGACCTCTGCCCGACGGGGCAGGCGCGGGAGGCGGAGAGGCCGCGCACGGCGAGGTCGTGAGGCGCGGCTTCACTCCGACCAGCGCAGGGCCGCCGCCGCCGCCAGGGTGCCGATCACCGCGGCGATGAGGCTCAGGGCGGCCAGGATGATCAACGGCGTCGCGAACGGCACGGTCCCGCCCGAGGCGGCCTGGCTCGCCGAGACGCCGAAGATCAGGGTCGGGATCATCAAGGGCAGCACCACCACGGCGAGGATCAACCCGCCGCGCCGGATGGAGGCGGTGAGCGCGGCGCCCACCGCCCCGACGAAGGTGAGGGCCGGGGTGCCGATCAGCAGGGTCAGCGCGGTGGCGCCCATGGCGGTGCCGTCGAGGGCCACGAGCAGGCCGAACAGCGGCGAGGCCAGCGCCAGCGGCAGCCCGGTGGTGAGCCAATGCGCCAGCACCTTGGCGAGAACCACGAGTTCGAGGGGCACCGGCGCCCCCGTCATCAGGTCGAGGGAGCCGTCCTCCTCGTCGGCCTGGAACAGGCGGTCGAGGCCGATGAGCGTCGCCAGCACCGCAGCCAGCCACAGGATCGACGGACCGATCCGGCTGAGCAGGTTCAGGTCCGGCCCCAGCGCGAAGGGCACGACCGCCACGATCATCAGGAAGAACACCAGCGACAGCGCACCCGAGCCGCCGACGCGGGCGGCGAGGGCGAGGTCGCGGCGGACGAGAGCGGCGAGCGCGCGGATCACCACCACACCTCCGTCGCCGGGGCGGCCCGGGGAGCCGGCGCGGCGCCACCGATGGTCAGCTCGCGGGCGTTCTCGAGGCCCAGCGACTGGTGGGTGGCGGCGACGACGAGGCCGCCCTCGCCGAGGTGGCGCGCCATGAGGCGCGCGAGAACGGCCTGGGAGGCGGTATCGAGGGCGGCGGTGGGCTCGTCGAGGAGCCAGAGCGGGCGCCGGCACACGAGCAGGCGGGCCAACGCCACCCGACGCCGCTGCCCGGCCGAGAGATAGGCCACCGGCAGGTCGAGGGCATGCGCGAGGCCGAGTTCCTCCAACGCCTCGCGCGGCTCGGCGGAGGGCGCGCCGAGGAGATCGCGGGCGAAGGCGAGGTTCTCCCGCGCGGTGAGCGGGCTCTTCAGCCCGTCGCGATGGCCGACCACGTGCAGGCACTCGGCCAGGGTCGCCTCGCCGACGTCCTCCACCCGGATCGTGCCGGCATCGGGCTTCAGCCGCCCGGCGAGGAGGGCGAGCAGGGTGGATTTCCCGGCCCCGTTCCGCCCGGTCACCATCAGCGCCTCGCCGGGGCCGAGGGTGAAGGACAGGTCCGAGAAGATGCGGCGGCCGGAGCGGCGGACGGCGAGGTCGGAGGCGGTCAGCCGCACGGGGCGTCTCGCCGACGACGGCCGACCGTCGCGGGAAAGCCTGCGCGGGATGATGCGTGTTCCATGGCGACTACCGATAGACCTCGCGACGATTGCCGATCCTGACCACGAGGATACGGACTGCGCCGTCTTCGATGGCGGCGATCACCCGATGGTCGTCGACCCGATATGTCCAGAATGCGCCGAACGTCGACCCCTCCAGGGCTTGACCGATGGCGCGGGTTTTCGAGGAGGGCGACACGATCGTTCAGGAACGTCAGGATCCGCTTGGCCGCCGTAGGATCGAGCTTGGCGAGATCCCGCTCGGCAGACCGCTCGAAGTCAATGCTCCACGCCATACCGGGCCAATAGCTCGGCGAGCGGGACCGTGTCGCTGTCGCCGTGCCGCAAGGCCTCGAGGCGCTGCTCGGCGATCGCGAGGTCGTCCAGGTCGTCGAGATGCTCGACGATGGCGTCGCGGGCATGGTCGATGACGCTCCGCCCGGTCCGCTGGGCGAGAGCATCGAGACGCTCCACGAGTTCGGGGGGCAGGCGAAGGGCGGTCACGGGGGTCTCCACGGCGTCAGCCTGCATATCGCGGGCGGCCGCACCCGTCCACGCGACACACGTCCGGCCCTGTCACCGGCTTCGGTAGCGGCCCGTTTCGAACTGTTCTATACCGATTCCAGGCTGCGCCGCGCGAACCTCTGGCGTCCAAATCGCCCCTCGCGCATCATCCTGTCCGGGCACCCCCGGAGCGGCGCGCGCTTTTTTGAAAGGCGCTCCAGCCGAACACGACATCCGTGGCGCGGGTCATGCCTGCGCGTGTTCGACAACCGCTCGTGAGGAAGACAAACGCCGTGGCATCGATCGACAGCTTCCGTTCCCGCCAGACCCTCACGGTCGGCGACAAGTCCTACACCTACTACTCGATTCCCCATGCCGAGAAGGCGGGGCTGGCCGACGCCACCGCGTTGCCGTTCTCGATGAAGGTGATCCTCGAGAACCTGCTGCGGTTCGAGGACGGCCGCTCGGTCAAGAAGGACGACATCTCCGCCACCGTCGCGTGGCTGGGCAACCTCGGCAAGGTCGAGACCGAGATCGCCTTCCGCCCCTCACGCGTGTTGATGCAGGACTTCACGGGTGTGCCCGCCGTGGTCGATCTGGCGGCGATGCGTGACGCGATGGTGGCGCTCGGCGGCGACCCCCAGAAGATCAACCCGCTGGTGCCGGTCGACCTCGTGATCGACCATTCGGTGATCGTCGACGAGTTCGGCACCCCCAAGGCGCTCGCCGACAACGTGGCGCTGGAGTACGAGCGCAACGGCGAACGCTACACCTTCCTCAAGTGGGGCCAGTCGGCGTTCGACAACTTCTCCGTCGTGCCCCCGGGCACCGGCATCTGCCACCAGGTGAACCTCGAGTACCTGTCGCAGACGGTCTGGACGAAGCAGGATCCCGATTCCTCGGACGGCACCGAGATCGCCTATCCCGACAGCCTGGTCGGCACCGATTCGCACACCACCATGGTCAACGGCCTCGCCGTGCTGGGCTGGGGCGTCGGCGGCATCGAGGCGGAGGCCGCCATGCTCGGCCAGCCCCTCTCCATGCTGATCCCCGAGGTCGTCGGCTTCAAGCTCTCGGGCAAGCTGCCCGAGGGCACCACCGCCACCGACCTCGTGCTGACCGTCACGCAGATGCTCAGGAAAAAGGGCGTCGTCGGAAAATTCGTGGAGTTCTACGGCCCCGGCCTCGACGACATGGCGGTCGCCGACCGCGCCACCATCTCCAACATGGCGCCCGAGTACGGCGCCACCTGCGGCTTCTTCCCCATCGACCGCAAGACCATCGACTTCCTGACGGTCACGAGCCGCACCGACGCGCGCATCGCCCTCGTGGAGGCCTACGCCAAGGCGCAGGGCATGTGGCGGGACGCCGAGACCCCCGACCCGGTCTTCACCGATACGCTGGCCCTCGACATGGGCGACGTGCGCCCCTCGCTCGCCGGCCCCAAGCGGCCGCAGGACAAGGTGCTGCTGGACGGCGCCAAGCCGGGCTTCGCCCAGTCCATGGAGACCGAGTTCAAGCGCGCCGCCGACATCGCCAGGCGCTACCCGGTGGACGGCGCCAACTACGACATCGGGCACGGCGACGTGGTGATCGCGGCGATCACATCCTGCACCAACACCTCGAACCCGAGCGTGATGATCGGCGCCGGGCTGCTGGCCCGCAACGCGGTGGCCAAGGGCCTGACCTCGAAACCCTGGGTGAAGACCTCGCTGGCGCCCGGCTCCCAGGTGGTGGCCGAGTACCTCGAGAAGGCCGGCCTGCAGAAGCCCCTGGACGCGCTCGGCTTCAACCTCGTCGGCTTCGGCTGCACCACCTGCATCGGCAATTCCGGCCCGCTGCCGCCGGCCATCTCCAAGGCGATCAACGACAACGACGTGGTGGCGGCGGCCGTCCTGTCGGGCAACCGCAACTTCGAGGGCCGCGTGAACCCCGACGTGCGGGCGAACTACCTCGCCTCGCCGCCCCTGGTGGTGGCCTATGCGCTCGCCGGCTCGATGCAGATCGACATCACCACCGAGCCGCTGGGAACCGGCTCCGACGGCAAGCCGGTCTATCTGGCCGACATCTGGCCGTCGACCGCCGAGGTCCAGTCCTTCATCGAGGCCAACATCACCTCGGCCCTGTTCAAGTCGCGGTACGCCGACGTGTTCGGTGGCGACCATTACTGGAAGGCCGTGGAGGTCACCGAGGCCGAGACCTTCGCCTGGGATTCGACCTCCACCTACGTGCAGAACCCGCCCTATTTCGAGGGCATGCAGAAGGAGCCGGCCCCGGTCACCGACATCGTCGATGCCCGCATCCTCGGCCTGTTCCTCGATTCGATCACCACCGACCACATCTCCCCGGCCGGCAACATCCGGGCGAACTCGCCCGCCGGCGCCTACCTGCAGGAGCATCAGGTCCGCGTGCAGGACTTCAACCAATACGGCACGCGGCGCGGCAACCACGAGGTGATGATGCGCGGCACCTTCGCCAATATCCGCATCAAGAACCAGATGGTCCGCGACGAGACCGGCAGCGTGGTCGAGGGCGGCTGGACCCTGTTCCAGCCCTCGGGCGAGCGGATGTTCATCTACGATGCCGCCCAGAGGTATCAGGCCGAGGGTACGCCGCTCGTGGTCTTCGCCGGCAAGGAATACGGCACCGGCTCGTCGCGCGACTGGGCGGCCAAGGGCACCAAGCTCCTCGGCGTGCGCGCCGTCGTCGCCGAGAGCTTCGAGCGCATCCACCGCTCGAACCTCGTGGGCATGGGCATCGTGCCGCTGGTGTTCCAGGGCGAGACCTCCTGGGCCTCGCTCGGCCTCAAGGGCGACGAGACGGTGAGCCTGCTCGGCCTCTCGGGCGACCTCAAGCCCCGCCAGACCATGGTGGCGCAGATCACCTCGGCCGACGGCACGGTTCAGGACGTGCCGCTCACCTGCCGGATCGATACCCTCGACGAGCTCGAGTATTATCGGAACGGCGGGATTTTGCCTTACGTGCTGCGCTCGCTCGCGGCGTAGGACGGACGCGCCATCCGTTGAACGAAGGCCCCGCCCGCAAGGACGGGGCCTTTTTTGTTTCGAGCACCTTGCAAAACATCGTTCACGTCAACAAATCGGTAAATATCAAACCTAAGGTTTGGCAGACAGAAAGGCTCCGTCCGACCGCGGGGCCTGTGACCACGGAGGAACCGATGAGCGCCGTGACCTACCCCTGCTACAAGTTGACGAAGGATACCCGCGGCCAATGGTATTGGGTCTACTACGCCAGGAACGGCGAGGAGATCTCGAGGAGCAGCGAGAGTTACGTCGCCAAGTCAGATTGCGAGCGCGGCATCGCGCTCAACAAAGCGTCCACCAACGACCCGGTGTTCCTGATCTAGACACGATTCCGAATACGATCGGTCCCTGCGGATGAAATAGTCGCGATGGGTTCCCTCTCTTCAATAGAGGGAACCTCCCTTTCACCGTATCCCTCGGCAATACGTAAAGGGACCGAATTGATCGGGCGAAACCTGAGGGGTGATCGCACCACCCGACGAGGTAAACCGGTGGGGCGCAGGAGTCCGCCTCAAGAAGCCGTCGCTTTGCCCCCGGTGAACTCCCGCCACAGCAGCATCAACGCCGCCATCACCGCCGGCCCGAGGAACAGGCCGAGCAGCCCGAAGGTCTCGACGCCGCCGAGGATGCCGAGAAGCACCCACAGGAAGGGCAGGCGGGTGGTGCCGCCGATCAGCGCCGGCCGCACGAAGTGGTCGGCCACGAAGGTCACCACGAAACCGGCCACGACGACGATCGCCGCCGGCACCATCGCCGCCTTCGCCAGCAGGAGCAGGGCCGCGATGCCGAACACCAGCGGGGCGCCGAAGGGGATCATCGCGGCCACCGCCGTGAGGGCGCCCAGCAGCACCGGATGCGGCACGCCAGCGAAGTAATAGACGATCCCGAGGAGGAAGCCCTCGCCGAGCCCCACCAGCACGAGCCCGTCGACCGTTCCGTGGATGGAAGCGACCATCTGGCGGGCCACACGCTCGCCGCGCGGCCCGAACAGCTTTGCGCTGGCCGCGAGGGCCTGACCCGTGACCGCCCGCCCGTCGCGGAACAGGAAGAAGAGCGTCACGAGGGTGAAGCCGAACAGTACCGTCCGGCGGACGATCTCGGAGCCGAGGCTCTTGGTCAGCCCGATCGCCGTGGAATTGTCCAGGCGGTGCAGCAGCTCCGAACCCGCGGACGGGTGGCTGAGGGTCGCGTTCCACCACGCCGTGGCCTGCGCCGCCCCGAAGGGCAGGTGCGACAGCAGTTCGGGGGCGGGGATGCCGGTCTGCTCGGCGGCTCTGGCCCAGGCCAGCGCATCGTGCGCCTCGCGGGCGGCCTGCACGCCGAGCACCACGAGGGGCGCCAGGAACACCAGGGCGACGAGCGCCGTGAACAGGCTCGGCAGCGCGATGTTGTGTCCACGCGGCGGGAAGCGCGCCTCGGCCCGGGCGTACAGCGGCCACAGCGCGATCGCCAGGATCGCCGCCCAGACCAGGGCCGGCAGGAACGGGTGCAGGATCCAGAGGCCCAATGCGGCCAGGGCCAGCACCATGACGGTGCGGGCCAGGGCCTGGGACCGCTCGCGGAGGGAAACGGGTCCGGTCTCGGCGGCCCGAACGGATGGTGGCATGGGTCAGGCCCTCATCGGCGGCGTGTCGTTTCGAGGATCGCGGCGTGCGTCGCGCAGGGCCGTCCCGACGGCATTCCGCGGCAGCGCTTGCAGGCTGCGCAACGATGCAACCGGCAGCGTGCCTCCATAGGCCGTGCGCCCGCCCGTGGCGAGGCCAAGGTTGCCCCTCTACCCCCCCTCGTGTATGGCACCGCGATCGTGCAAAGGCCTTGCCGAGCGAGGCGCCGCGCATCGCAGGACCGCGCGACCGGGGGCACCGGGCGTCATGTGTCGTGCCCCGATCGCCGGACGTCGCTCCCCACGCGTGGCGGGGAATGCCGGGCGCGCGAGAAATCAGCGAGAACCCATGTCCGTTCCCTCCTCGACGTCCGTTCCCTCCTCGACCGCCACCTTCGACCGTGTCGCCGACATCATCGCCGAGACCGCCGACATCCCGCGCGACACCATCACGCCGGAGAGCCATGCGATCGACGACCTCGGCATCGATTCGCTGGCCTTCCTCGACATCGCCTTCGCGGTGGACAAGGCGTTCGGGATCAAGCTGCCCCTCGAGCGCTGGACCCAGGAGGTCAACGAGGGCAAGGTCCCGGCCGAGGAATACTTCGTCCTCGAGAACCTGTGCGCGCGCATCGATGCGCTGGTCGCCGAGAAGGCCGCCAAGGCCTGAGGGTCGCGAAGGTTTGAAGGTCCCCGCCTGCCGATCGTAGAGCCGGATTCATGCGCCTCGAATATTTCGAGATGATCGACAGGGTCGTGAGTCTGGACCGCGAGGCCGGCCGGATCACGGCGCTGGCCGAGGTCCCGCGCGAGAGCCCGGTGTTCGAGGGGCATTTCCCCGGGCATCCGCTGGTGCCGGGCGTGCTCCTGACGGAGACCATGGCCCAGGCCTCCGGCTACCTCCTGCTGGCGCGGCTGAACTTCACGCTGATGCCGTTCCTGATGTCGGTGGAGAAGGCGCGGTTTCGCGGCTTCGTCGGCCCGGAGACGACGCTCACCGTTGAGGCGAGCCTCGAGCACGACGGGTCCGGCTATGCCGTGACCAAGGCGACGATCCGCAACGGCGCAAAGCTCGTGGCCGACGCCGAGCTGCGCTTCCGCACCATGCCATTCCCGGAGGCGCTGGCCGCGCCGATGCGCGAGCGCGCCGAGGCGATCGGCCTCGTGGCCTTCGGGCCGTTCGCATGAGCGGACCGGCGCGACGCGAGGTCGTCGTCACCGGCATCGGCCTCGTGTCCTGCGCCGGGGAGGGCATCGACGCGCATCTGGCCGCCCTCGGCACCGGCCGTCCGGCACGCACCGACACCGCCACCTTCGCGCCCTACACCGTCCATCCGGTGGCGCCCCTGGCGCTCGACGGGCAGATCCCGAAGAAGTCCGACCAGCGCCAGATGGAGCCGTGGCAGCGGCTCGGCGTCTATGCCGCCGGCCTCGCCCTCGATTCGGCGGGCGTGAAGGACGATTCGGCCTTCAAGGGTGCCCTGCATCTCGTGGTCGCCTGCGGCGGCGGCGAGCGCGACACCGCCGTCGACGGGGCGATCCTCACCGGCCTGCGCGACGCGCCCGATCCGGGCGCCTATCTCAACGAGCGCCTGCTGAACGACCTGCGCCCGACCCTGTTCCTGGCCCAGCTCTCGAACCTGCTCGCCGGCAACATCGCCATCGTCCACGGCGTCACCGGCGCCTCGCGCACCTTCATGGGCGAGGAACCCTGCGGCGTCGACGCGCTGCGGATCGCGGCCGCCCGCATCGCCTCGGGGCAGGTCGAGGCCATGCTGGTGGGTGGCTCCTACAGCGCCGAACGGCCGGACGTGATGGTGGTCCACGAGCTCGGCGGCTACCTGCGCCGGGCCGACCACAGCCCCGTGTTCTCCCGATCCGGCGACGGGGAGGGCGGCTTCATCCTGGGCAGCGCGGCGGCCTTCCTCGTCCTGGAGGCGGAAGAGGCGGCGGCGGCGCGCGGCGCGACCGCGCTGGCGCGCCTCTCCTCGGTGGCCAGCGACCGCCCGCGCCGGGCTCCCGGCAGCGTGAGTGCGAGCCTGTCGGCGCTGTGGCGCGAGGCGGGCGTGACGCGCCCCGATGCGGTGATCTCGGGCGCCACCGGCGTGGCGACCATCACGGCCGAGGAGGGCGCGGCCCTGTCGGAGCTGGCACCGGGCGCCCCCGTCACGGCGCTCGGCGACGTCAGCGGCCATTCGCTCGAAGTCACGGGGCCCTTCGGCACAGCCCTGGCCACGGCCCTGGTGGCACGGGGGCAGGCGCGGGAGGTGGCGGTGACGGTGGTGGGCCACCGGCGCGGCGAGGGCGTGATCCGGGTCAGCGCGGCGTGAACGATACGGCGGTGTGTTCTCTTCCTCGTGGCGGCCGGGTGAGACATCCACGATCGAGGACGACCACGGGAGGCGCAAGCGGGGAGCGGCGACGTGCCTCCCTTCAGACGATAGGTCTCGAGATGCGTGAATCCGATAGCTCTTGTACGGCGCGATGACTCATCCTTCTTCCCGTCTCTCTTCCCGCGATGCGAAGGGCCGGCCGCTGGTGGCGGTCACCGGGCTCGGCCTCGTCACCTCGGTCGGCCAGGGGCAGGCCGACACCTGGGCGGCGCTCACCGCCGGGCGCTCGGGCATCCGCACCATCGGGCGTTTCGCCACCGACGGCCTGCGCACCCGCATCGCCGGGACCGTGGATTGCCTCGACACCGATCCGTTGGTGGCGCCGGCGCTGTCGCAGCGCTTCGCCGAGGTGGCCGCCGAGGAAGCGGTGTCCCAGTCCGGGATCGGTGCCAAGGGCGATTTTCCCGGGGCCCTGTTCATCGCGGTGCCCCCCGTCGAGATGGAATGGCCGCAGCGCCACGCCCTCGCCGTGGCCTCCGGTCAGGCCGGCCCCATCACCTACACCGACCTGCAGCGGGCCGCCGCGAGCCGCCGCTTCGACGAGTGGCACGACCTCTTCATCTTCGGCACGGTGGCCGACCGGATCGCCGACCGCTTCGGCACCAGGGGCTCGCCGATCTCGCTCTCCACCGCCTGTTCGTCCGGCGCCACCGCGATCCAGCTCGGCGTCGAGGCGATCCGCCGCGGCGAGACGGCCGCCGCGCTCTGCATCGGCACCGATGGATCGGTGAACCCGGAATCGCTGATCCGGTTCTCGCTGCTCTCCGCGCTGTCGACGCAGAACGACACGCCCTCGGCCGCCTCGAAGCCGTTCTCGAAGAACCGCGACGGCTTCGTGATGGGGGAGGGCGCAGCGGCGCTGGTGCTGGAGGACGCCGAAGCCGCCCGGGCACGCGGCGCGAAAATCCTCGGGTACGTGCTCGGCTGCGGCGAGAAGGGCGACGGCTTCCATCGCACCCGGTCGAGCCCGGACGGCGCCCCGATCATCGCCGCGATCCGCGCCGCCCTCGACGACGCCGGCACGATGCCCGACGCCATCGACACCATCAACGCCCACGGCACCTCGACGCCGGAGAACGACAAGATGGAGGCCATGGGCTGCATGGCGGTGTTCGGCGAGCGCATGCGCGACCTGCCGATCTCCTCCAACAAGTCGATGATCGGCCACACCCTCACCGCGGCCGGCGCCATCGAGGCGGTGGTCTCGCTGCTCACGATCCAGCACGGCCGCATCCCGCCGACCATCAACTACGCGCTGCCCGACCCCGCCATCCCCCTCGACGTGGTGGCGACCACGCGGGACATGGCGGTCTCGCGGGTGCTGTCGAACTCCTTCGGCTTCGGCGGCCAGAACACCTGTCTCGTGCTCGCGGGCGAGCCGGCATGAGCGAGGCGCAGCGCATCCTCGTCACCGGCGGCGGCTCGGGCCTCGGCGCCGCCATCGTGCGCCGCCTGACGGCCGCGGGCCACGACGTCGACTTCACCTATCGCTCGTCGGTCGATGCGGCCGCCGTCCTGGTGGAGGCGTTGCGCATCGCCCATCCGGACCGGCAGGTGCGGGCCCATGCCCTCGATCTGGCCGATACCGCCGCCCTCGACGCCTTCTGCGAGGCGATGGAGGGTGAGGGTTTCCACGGCCTCGTCCACAACGCCGGCCAATCCTACGACGTGCTCGCCGCGATGATGGCGCAGGACAGGGCCGAGGCCGCCATGCAGGTGAACTTCTGGTCCCTGACCCGGCTGGCCAAGGCGCTGGTGCGCGGCATGATCCGGGCGCGCTCGGGGCGCATCGTCGCCATCGGCTCGGTGGCAGCACTCAGGGCCAACCCGGGCAACGCCGCCTATGCCGCCACCAAGGGCGCGCTCGTCGCCTATTGCCGGACGCTGGCGATCGAGACCGCCAAGCGCGGGGTCACCGTCAACGTGATCGCGCCGGGCTTCATCGACACCGGCATGATGGCGCCCTACGCCGCCCACCGCGACGGGATGGAACGTCAGATTCCGGCCGGGCGCTTCGCGCGACCCGAGGAGGTCGCGGCGCTGGCGGCCTTCCTGATGGGTCAGGAGGCCTCCTATATCACCGGGGCGGTGCTGCCGGTGGACGGCGGCCTCACCGCGATGATGGGCGTTCACCGGACCTGAGGCCGAGCATGGACCGTCGCGTCGTGATCCTCGTGGCCGCCCTGTCGTGGGCGAGCCCGACCCTCGCCCAGGACGCGTTCCGCGTCGACGGCCTCGCTCCGGGCGACACCTTCAGCATCCGCGAAACGCCGGACGCCGAAGCGCCGGCCCTCGGCCGGGCGCCCCTGGGCGCGCGCCTGCGCGGGTTCGGTTGCACGGCGGACACGCCGAGCGGGCTGACCTGGTGCCGGGTCAAGGCCGGCCCGATCCTCGGTTGGGCACGGCGGCGGTACCTGGCGCCGGATTAGATCCAAGCAGGTTCGCGTCGGCAAGCCGCCGCATCACCCGCCTCAGTTGTTGATTTGGCGCAGGGTTTGGGCGCAGACCCAGTGACCTCTTTTGCAAAACCGGGCTAGGCCGCCGCGTTGATGCAGACGCCGGCGGTCGGTACGATACGGACGAGGAGTGCTGTTGCGATGGCGACCATGATCATCAGCGGGGACACCCTTCGAGCGACCTCCATCGAAGGCGATCCGGCCCTGGTGGAGCGCATCCGCGCGCTCGACGCGGACGACCCGATCGTCCTGCGCGTCGAGGGGCATGCGATCCGCTTCAGGAAGGCGAGAGACGGAGGTACGATCGACGGGATCGAGCCGGATCCGGATTTCGCAGACGTCTGGCGAGGTCTGCAGGCGCGGCGCGGCGCGATGGTGACGGTGGAACCCGAGCGGTGCCCGACGGATGCGTATCTGGTGTCCCTCAGCGAGGGCCTGACAGAATGGAACAGCCCGGAGGATGCGGCGGCCTATGACGGACTTTGAGCGGTTCGACGTCGTGACCGCGCTGTTTCCGTTTCTCGACGTTCCACGACGCAAACCACGTCCCGTCTTGGTTCTATCGGCAAAAGCGTTCAATGCCCTGCACGGACACGTCGTCGGCGCGATGATCACGACGGGCGCGGCCAGTCACTGGCCGAGCGATCATGTCATCCATGACCTCGCCCCGGCAGGCCTAAGCCATCGCTCGGTGATCCGATGGAAGGTCTTCACGCTTCCCTTCGCCGAGATCGGGCGGCGGATCGGACATCTGTCGGAGACGGATCGCCGGACCTTCGGTGCGGCCTGCGAAGCGATCCTCCCCGGATCTCCGGTCCGATCGGGCGCCTGACGCATCGTCCTGGCGTCGGACATCTCCGAACGCCGACGATCACCTTTCAGGCCGATCCTCTAGACAGCCAACCTTGGAAACACAGTCGATGCAAGCGCTCCAACTCTTCGGCGACCGCGACCTGCGCGTGAGCGACGTCGAGCCACCGGCCGCGCCCGGCCCCGGCGAGGTCCGCATCCGGGTGCGGGCGGTGGGGCTCAACTTCATCGACGTCTGGGGCTTTCGCGGCATGGCCTTCGCCAAGCGCAAGCTGCCGCTCACCGTCGGAGCCGAGGCCTCCGGCGAGATCGTCACGATCGGCGAAAGCGTGACGGACTTCGCGCCCGGCGACCGCGTCGTGATGTACGGCGCGCGGACGTGCGGGCGCTGCAAGGCCTGCTCCCAGGGTCGCGACAACCTCTGCGAGGACGTCTCCGGCGTGATGGGCTTCCACCTCGACGGCTTTGCCCGCGAGTGGGTGACGATGCCCGAGCGCCTCGTCGTCAAGGTGCCGCACGGGGTGAGCTTCACCGATGCGGCCTGTGCGCCCATCGCCTTCGGCACCGTGCAGCACATGCTGTTCGACAACGCCAAGCTGGAGCCCGGCGAGAGCATCCTGGTCCATGCCGGGGGATCGGGCATCGGCACCGCCGCCATCAAGATGGCCAAGGCCATCGGCTGCACGGTCTTCACCACCGTGGGCGACGACGCCAAAGGCGAGAAGGCGGCGGCGCTGGGCGCCGACCACGTCATCAACTACCGCACCGAGCGGTTCGAGGGCGAGGTTCGCCGGCTGACCAAGCGCAAGGGCGTCGACGTGGTGTTCGAGCATGTCGGGCCCGAGACCTGGAACGGATCGCTGCTCTGCCTCAAGCGCGGCGGGCGCCTCGTCACCTGCGGCTCGACCTCCGGCGTCTCCACCACCATGAACCTGATGCAGCTGTTCCAGCAGCAGTACCGTATCACCGGTTCGTTCGGCTGCTCGATGGCCAACATCCGCGATGCGCTCGCCAAGATGGCCGAGGGCCTGACGCCCGTGGTGGACACGGTGCTGCCGCTCAGCCAGTTCGGGACGGGCCTGGAACGGCTGGAATCGCGAAAGGTGTTCGGCAAGATCCTGGTGACGCTGTAGCCCTGCCCGGGGTGGGCGAGACGGCCGATTGCCTTTAAGCGGGCCCGGACCGGCTGCCGCCCGCAACACGAGTTCGCCTTGCTCCGCCTCGCCCTGCTCCTGAACCGCCACCTGCCGCGCCTCGCCGGGCTGGCGATGATCCCCCTCGTGCGGGGGCTGTTCCTGCTGGCGCGCGCACTCGGGACGGAACGCGCGAGCCGGATCGGAGGCGCGCTCACACGCACCGTCGGCCCGTGGCTGCCCTCGCATCGCATCGCCCTCGACAACCTGCGCGCGGCCTTCCCCGACCGCGACGAGGCCGCCATCCGCGCCATCGCCCGCGACGCCTGGGACAACCTCGGGCGCACGGCCGCCGAATACGCCCATCTGCACACGCTGTTCGACGTCGACCCGGCCGATCCGGCGAGCCAGCGCATGGAGGTCGAAGGCGAGACGCATTTCGACGCCCTGCGCGAGGACGGTAAGCCCGGCCTGATCTTCTCCGCCCATCTCGCCAATTGGGAACTGCCGGCGATCTGCGCGGCGAAATACGGCCTCGACGCCACCGCGATCTTCCGGCCGCCCAACGACGCCGCCAGCGCCCGGCTGGTACAGGAGATCCGCCGCGAGACCATGGGCGGGCTCGCTGCCTCGGGGCAGGGCTCGGTGTTCGCGATGCGGGGCGTGGTCGAGCGCGGAGGCCACCTCGGCCAGCTCATCGACCAGCATTTCACCCGCGGCGTGGTCGTCGAGTTCTTCGGCCGGCCGGTGCTCGCCAACCCGCTCCTGGCCAAGCTCGCCCGGCATTACGAATGCCCGGTCCACGGGGTGCGCGTGGTCCGGCGGCCGGGCGTGCGCTTCAAGCTCGAACTGACGCCGCCCCTCGACCTGCCCCGCGACGCCACCGGCGCCATCGACGTCCAGGGCGCCACCCAGGCGATGACCCGGGTGGTCGAGGAGTGGGTGCGCGAGAACCCCGGCCAATGGCTGTGGATGCATCGGCGCTGGCGGCCGAACATGCTGCCCAAGCCGAAGGCCTGATCGCGGCGGACGCCGACGCCGGTTTCCATGCGGGCGGGGCCCGGAGACGAGGCCGCCCCAGACCCGGCGCCGTCGCGGCCGGCGGGCAGCGACAAAAAACGACGCATCCGACGCGAAAGCGGGGGGACGATTCCGGCTCGGGCTGTGCTAGACAGCGCGCATGCGATGCAACCTCCCGGTCACCTCCCGCCGACGCATCCTCTGCGTCTTTCCCGCCTACACACCGTCCTTCGGGACTTTCGCCCACGCCTATCCCCTCATGGGTGGCGTGAAGGCGTTCATGCCGCCCCAGGGGCTCCTGCTGATCGCGGCCTACATGCCCGAGGCGTGGGAGTGCCGGTTCGTCGACGAGAACATCAAGCGGGCCGGGCCGGACGATTTCGCCTGGGCCGACGCGGTGTTCGTGTCGGGCATGCACATCCAGGCGCCGCAGATCCGCGACATCTACGCCCGCGCCCATGCGGCCGGCCGGGTGACGGTGCTCGGCGGCCCATCGGTGTCCGGCGCGCCGGAGGAGTACCCCGAGTTCGACTACCTGCACGTGGGCGAGATCGGTGACGCCACCGACCAACTCGTGGAGATCCTCGACACGGACGTCTCGATCCCGGCCGCACAGGTGCGGCTGGAGACCAAGGAGCGCCTGCCGCTCTCCGACTTTCCCTCGCCCGCCTACGAGGCCGCCCCGCTCAAGCGCTACCTGATCGGCTCGCTGCAGTTCTCGTCGGGCTGCCCCTATCGCTGCGAGTTCTGCGACATCCCGCAGCTCTACGGACGCCAGCCGCGCCTGAAGACGCCCGAGCAGATGTGCGCCGAGCTCGACGCGATCATCTCCCAGCCCGGCCATCCCGCGGTGGTGTATTTCGTCGACGACAACTTCATCGGCAACCGCAAGGCGACCAAGGACATGCTGCCCCACCTGGTGGCGTGGCAGAAGAAGAACCACTTCCCGCTCCAGTTCGCCTGCGAGGCGACGCTGAACATGGCCAAGCAGCCCGACATCCTGGAATTGATGCGGCAGGCCAATTTCATGACCGTCTTCGTCGGCATCGAGACGCCGGAAGAGGAGGCGCTGGCGGGCATCGACAAGAAGCACAACGCCGCCGTGCCGATGTACGAGGCGATCGAGACCCTCAACAGCTTCGGCCTCGAGGTGACCTCCGGCATCATCCTCGGCCTCGACACCGACAGCGACGGCTCGGAGCAGAAGCTGATCGACTTCATCGACAAGTCGGCGGTGCCGGTGCTGACGATGAACCTGCTCCAGGCCCTGCCCAAGACCCCGCTGTGGGACCGGCTGACCCGCGAGGGTCGCCTCGTCCACGATGCGTCGCTCGAGTCCAACGTCCTGTTCAAGCGGCCGCACGACGACGTGGTGGCGAGCTGGCGCCGGGCCATCGCCCACGCCTACGAGCCCGCCCATCTGTTCGAGCGGTTCCGTCACCAGGTCGAGGTGACCTATCCGAACCGGATCAAGACGCCGACCAAGGGCAAGCTCACCCGGACCAACCTGCGGCGCGGGCTCATCCTCGGCTTCAATATCGCGGTGCGGGTCGGGCTGCTGTCGGACTACCGTCGGGTGTTCTGGCGGGCGGCCGCCCACGCCCTGAAGCGCGGCCAGATCGAGGCGGTGTTCAACATGGGCTTCGTCGCCCACCACCTGATCCGGTTCACGCGCGAGGCGCTGCGGGGCGAGCACAACGCCTCGTTCTACGCGGCCAAGGCCGACCAGCCGCGCACCGAGCGCGAGCCGTGGTGGCGCGCCGCCCGCCGCTTCCTCCCGACCTGAACGGCGCATGCGGAAGACGCAGAGGCGTCAAGGCAAATCGTAGCCTGCGACGCAATTATCGCATCGCAGCCCTTGGCACGCGACATGCGAGGCCTTATAGACGCCTCTCAACGTTTTCAGACACCAACCGGGAACCGGCCGTCAGGTCGCCTTCCCGGAGAGACATCGTCCGGGCGACCGGGCGATGATGGCCGGAGGGTTTCGAGGGGCGCCAAGCGCTTCGGAACTTCGTCCGGCTATGTCCTGTCCGAGACTGCAGGCGCCGGGTCACCGGCTTAATCCGCCAAGCCTGCACAGACGGGGAAGACCGACTTCAACACCCTCGCTTCGCTGCATCCCGCAGTGTCGTGGGGCATCGGTTTGAACCATCTCGCCCGTGTCGTCCACCGTTTACGGGGGCGTCAGGGGACAGGGCCGTGAAGCGTCGTCCAGGACGTTCCGGCTTCTATTTGAGCCGAGTTCCGTCCCGGGCGGCATGTGCAACCGGCGGACCCTCCTCGAGGGGGTTCCGCCAACCGGAGAGAGCCCCAGTGGACAGGACAGCCAAAGCTGATCTCGTCTCGACGCTCAACGGCGTGTTCGCGAACACGTCCGTTGTCGTCGTGGCCCACTACAAAGGCCTCACGGTCGCCGAGATGCAGAAGCTGCGCACGCAGATGAAGCTCGCCGGTGCCACCGTGAAGGTCACCAAGAACCGCATCGCCAACATCGCTCTCGATGGCACGGACGTCGCCTCCATCAAGCCCCTCCTGAAGGGCCCGACCCTGCTCGCCTATTCGAGCGATCCGGTCGCGGCCGCCAAGGTGGCGGTGGATTTCGCCAAGGGTAACGACAAGCTCGTGATCCTCGGCGGCGCCATGGGAACGACCGCCCTGAACCCGGATGGTGTGAAGGCGCTCGCCTCGCTCCCGTCCCTCGACGAACTGCGCGCCAAGATCGTGGGCCTCGTCCAGGCTCCCGCGACCAAGATCGCACAAGTCGTCAATGCGCCGGCGGCCAAGCTCGCCCGCGTGTTCGGGGCCTATGCCACCAAGGACGAAGCGGCCTGAGCCGCGCGGTCCTTCATCGTCAAACCGATCCGTTCAAACCGATCTTTACCAAGGAACCGAACCATGGCTGATCTCGCCAAGCTCGTCGACGACCTGTCGTCGCTCACCGTCCTCGAGGCCGCCGACCTCGCCAAGATGCTCGAAGAGAAGTGGGGCGTCTCGGCCGCTGCCGCCGTCGCCGTCGCCGCCGGCCCTGCCGCCGGCCCGGCTGCCGCGGTCGAGGAGCAGACCGAGTTCACGGTCATGCTCGCCGCCGCCGGCGACAAGAAGATCGAGGTCATCAAGGAGGTCCGCGCGATCACCGGCCTCGGCCTGAAGGAAGCCAAGGATCTGGTCGAGGCGGCTCCCAAGGCCGTCAAGGAGTCCGTGACCAAGGACGAGGCCGAGAAGATCAAGGCGCAGCTCGAGAAGGCCGGCGCCAAGGTCGAGCTCAAGTAACACTCCGTGTCGGGCCGCATCGGGCCCGATACCTCCGGCCGGTCCCTCGAGGGCCGGCCGGACACCGAGGCCCGCGGGTTCACACCCGCGGGCTAAGGCCGCTTCCGGCGGCCGGCGAACCTGAGGCCAGGTTCGGCGAGATCAATTCGGGTGGGTCGTCGTCCGGCGGGACGGGTCCATCGCCTGGTTGCGGGAGGCACATGGCCTTCCCCGGGCACCCGGCACGCTGAGATGGTGGAGCGAGGTCACACATGGCCAATACGCTGGTCGGTCGCAAGCGCATTCGGAAGTTCTTCGGAAAGATCAAGGAAGTGGCCGAGATGCCGAACCTCATCGAGGTTCAGAAGGCATCCTACGACCAGTTCCTGATGATGGACGAGCCGGAGGGCGGCCGCGGCGACGAGGGCCTGCAGACCGTCTTCAAGTCGGTCTTCCCGATCTCGGACTTCTCGGCCACGGCCCTGCTCGAATTCGTCAAGTACACCTTCGAACAGCCGAAATACGACGTCGACGAGTGCCGTCAGCGCGGCATCACCTTCGCGGCCCCGCTCAAGGTCACGTTGCGCCTCATCGTGTTCGATGTGGATCCCGACACCGGCGCCAAGTCCGTCAAGGACATCAAGGAGCAGGACGTCTACATGGGCGACATGCCCCTGATGACGGAGAACGGCACCTTCATCGTCAACGGCACCGAGCGCGTCATCGTTTCGCAGATGCACCGGTCGCCCGGCGTGTTCTTCGATCACGACAAGGGCAAGACCCACTCGTCGGGCAAGCTGCTGTTCGCGGCGCGCATCATCCCCTATCGCGGCTCCTGGCTCGACGTCGAGTTCGACGCCAAGGACATCGTCCATGTGCGCATCGATCGGAAGCGCAAGCTGCCGGTGACCTCGCTGCTGTTCGCGCTCGGCCTCGACGGCGAAGAGATCCTGTCGACCTTCTACAACCGCGTGATCTACGATCGCGACGGCGCCGACTGGCGCGTGCCCTACGACGCCGAGCGCCTGAAGGGCTTCAAGGCCTCGGTCGACCTCGTCGACGCCGAGTCCGGCGAAGTCGTGCTCGAAGCCGGCAAGAAGCTGAACGCCCGCAACGCCCGGCAGATCGCCGAGCGCGGCGTCAACTTCCTCAAGGCCACCGACGAGGACCTGATCGGCCAATACATCGCCGAGGATCTCGTCAACCCCAAGACCGGCGAGATCTGGGCCGAGGCCGGCGACGAGATTTCCGACAAGCTCCTCAAGAGCCTGGAAGAGGTCGGCATCACCGAACTGCCGCTGCTCGACATCGACCACGTCAACGTCGGTCCCTACATCCGCAACACGCTGGCCGTGGACAAGAACTCGTCCCGCGAGGGCGCGCTGTTCGACATCTACCGGGTCATGCGCCCGGGCGAGCCGCCGACGCTGGATACGGCCGAGGCGATGTTCCACTCGCTGTTCTTCGATTCCGAGCGCTACGACCTCTCCGCGGTCGGCCGCGTGAAGATGAACATGCGCCTCGACCTCGACGCCGAGGACACCGTGCGCACGCTGCGCCGCGAGGACATGCTCGCCGTCGTCAAGGCGCTGGTGGACCTGCGCGACGGCAAGGGCGAGATCGACGACATCGACCACCTCGGCAACCGCCGCGTGCGCTCCGTCGGCGAGCTCATGGAAAACCAGTACCGCCTCGGCCTGCTGCGCATGGAGCGCGCCATCAAGGAGCGGATGTCCTCGGTCGATATCGACACGGTGATGCCGCAGGACCTCATCAACGCCAAGCCCGCGGCGGCCGCGGTGCGCGAGTTCTTCGGCTCGTCGCAGCTGTCGCAGTTCATGGACCAGACCAACCCGCTCTCGGAAGTGACGCACAAGCGTCGCCTCTCGGCGCTCGGCCCCGGCGGTCTCACCCGTGAGCGTGCCGGCTTCGAGGTGCGCGACGTGCACCCGACCCACTACGGCCGCATCTGCCCGATCGAGACGCCGGAAGGCCCCAACATCGGCCTGATCAACTCGCTCGCCACCTTCGCGCGGGTGAACAAGTACGGCTTCATCGAGACGCCGTTCCGCCGGGTCAAGGACGGGGTCGTCACCACCGAGGTGTCGTACCTCTCGGCCATGGAGGAGGCGAAGTACTTCGTCGCCCAGGCCAACGCCCAGATGGACGAGAACTTCAAGCTCATCGAAGAGCTCGTGGTCTGCCGCCGGGCCGGCGACGTCATCGTCGTCGCCCCCGACCGCGTCGACCTGATGGACGTGTCCCCCAAGCAGCTCGTCTCGGTGGCGGCGGCGCTGATCCCGTTCCTCGAGAACGACGACGCCAACCGCGCGCTGATGGGCTCGAACATGCAGCGCCAGGCGGTGCCGCTGGTCCGCGCCGACGCGCCTTTCGTCGGCACCGGCATGGAAGCTGTCGTCGCCCGCGACTCGGGTGCGGCCATCGCGGCGCGGCGCTCGGGCATCATCGACCAGGTCGATGCCACCCGTATCGTCATCCGCGCCACGGAAGAGGCCGACGCCACCAAGCCCGGCGTCGACATCTATCGCCTGCAGAAGTTCCAGCGCTCCAACCAATCGACCTGCATCACGCAGAAGCCGCTGGTGCGCGTCGGCGAGACCGTCAAGAAGGGCGAGATCATCGCCGACGGTCCCTCGACGGAGTTCGGTGAACTCGCGCTCGGCCGCAACGTGCTCGTCGCGTTCATGCCGTGGAACGGCTACAACTTCGAGGACTCGATCCTGCTCTCCGAGCGGATCGTGAAGGACGACGTGTTCACCTCGATCCACATCGAGGAATTCGAGGTGATGGCCCGGGACACCAAGCTCGGTCCGGAAGAGATCACCCGCGACATCCCGAACGTCTCGGAAGAGGCGCTCAAGAACCTCGACGAGGCCGGCATCGTCTACATCGGCGCCGAGGTCCACGCGGGCGACATCCTGTGCGGCAAGATCACCCCGAAGGGCGAAAGCCCGATGACGCCGGAGGAGAAGCTCCTTCGCGCCATCTTCGGCGAGAAGGCGTCGGACGTGCGCGACACCTCGCTGCGGGTTCCCCCGGGCGTGACCGGCACCATCGTCGAGGTGCGGGTGTTCAACCGGCACGGCGTCGACAAGGACGAGCGCGCCCAGGCGATCGAGCGCGAGGAGATCGAGCGCCTGGCCAAGGATCGCGACGACGAGCAGGCGATCCTCGACCGCAACACCTACGCGCGCCTCGCCGGCGTGCTGATCGGCCAGGCGCCGATCGCCGGTCCGAAGGGGTTCAAGAAGGAGACCACGCTGTCGCGGGAGATCCTCAACGAGTATCCCCGCTCGCAGTGGTGGCAGTTCGCCGTGGTCGACGACCGTCTCATGACCGAGATGGAAGCGATGCAGAAGCAGTACGACGAGTCGAAGAAGCGCCTGGAGCAGCGCTTCCTCGACAAGGTCGAGAAGCTGCAGCGCGGCGACGAGCTGCCCCCCGGCGTCATGAAGATGGTCAAGGTCTTCGTGGCGGTGAAGCGCAAGATCCAGCCGGGCGACAAGATGGCCGGCCGTCACGGCAACAAGGGTGTCGTGTCGCGGATCGTGCCGATCGAGGACATGCCGTTCCTGGAGGACGGGACCCATGCCGACATCGTGCTGAACCCGCTGGGCGTGCCCTCGCGCATGAACGTCGGCCAGATCCTCGAGACCCACCTCGGCTGGGCCGCCGCCGGCCTCGGCCGCAAGGTCGGGCTCGCGGTGGACGCCTACCTGCGCTCCAACGACATCGCGCCCCTCAAGGCGGAGATGCAGGCGATCTACTCGCCGTCGGAGCTGGAGGGCCTGTCGGACGAGGACATGGCGGAGGCCGCCAACAACGTGCGCCGCGGCGTGCCGATGGCCACCCCGGTGTTCAACGGTGCCAAGGAAGCCGACATCGAGACGATGCTGGAGATGGCCGGTCTCGACCGGTCGGCCCAGTCGACCCTCTACGACGGCCGCACCGGCGAGCCCTTCGACCGCAAGGTGACGATGGGCTACATCTACATGCTGAAGCTGCACCACCTCGTGGACGACAAGATCCACGCCCGGTCGATCGGGCCGTACTCCCTCGTCACCCAGCAGCCGCTGGGCGGAAAGGCGCAGTTCGGTGGCCAGCGCTTCGGCGAGATGGAGGTCTGGGCGCTGGAGGCCTACGGTGCCGCCTACACGCTGCAGGAGATGCTGACGGTGAAGTCGGATGACGTCGCCGGCCGCACCAAGGTCTATGAGGCGATCGTGCGCGGCGACGACACCTTCGAGGCGGGCATCCCCGAGTCGTTCAACGTGCTCGTCAAGGAGATGCGCTCGCTCGGCCTCAACGTGGAGCTCACCTCCACCAAGAAGAGCGCCAACGACCAGCTCGAGCCGCCCGCCGAGGCGGCCGAGTAGTACGACACCAGACGCTCCCGCGCCGGCCCGACGGGCCGGTGCGGTGCGAGCGGGGAGGGGAAGCGCCTCTCGGATGGACGACGGCCAGCGGCGACTGAGGCAGTCGCGGCGCCGACCTTGAGTTTTCAGCACGCGGTAGCCCCTCGGCGGAGGGCGCGCCCCGTCAGCAGGAGTTGATCCATGAACCAAGAGGTCATGAATCTTTTCAACCAGCAGTCTCAACCTCAGAGCTTCGACCAGATCAAGATCTCGATCTCGTCGCCTGAGAAGATTCTGTCGTGGTCCTTCGGCGAAATCAAGAAGCCCGAGACGATCAACTACCGCACGTTCAAGCCCGAGCGTGACGGTCTGTTCTGCGCGCGCATCTTTGGACCGATCAAGGATTACGAGTGCTTGTGCGGCAAGTACAAGCGCATGAAGTACAAGGGCGTCATCTGCGAGAAGTGCGGCGTCGAGGTCACCCTCGCGCGCGTGCGGCGCGACCGCATGGGCCACATCGAGCTCGCCGCCCCCGTCGCCCACATCTGGTTCCTGAAGTCGCTGCCCTCGCGCATCGGCCTGCTGCTCGACATGGCGCTCAAGGATCTCGAGCGCATCCTGTACTTCGAGTCCTACGTCACCATCGAGCCCGGCCTCACCCCCCTGAAGGAGCGTCAGCTCCTGTCCGAGGAGGAGTACCTGCGCGCCCAGGAGGAGTACGGCGAGGATTCGTTCACGGCGATGATCGGCGCGGAAGCCATCCGCCGCATCCTGCAGGAACTCGACCTCGACGGCATCGCCAACAGCCTGCGCGAGGAGATCGCGACGACGACGTCGGAGCTCAAGCCCAAGAAGCTCCTCAAGCGCCTGAAGATCATCGAGGCCTTCCAGATGTCGGGCAACAAGCCCGAGTGGATGATCCTCACCGTGGTGCCGGTGATCCCGCCGGACCTGCGCCCGCTCGTCCCGCTCGACGGCGGCCGCTTCGCCACGTCCGATCTCAACGATCTCTACCGCCGCGTCATCAACCGCAACAACCGCCTCAAGCGGCTGATCGAGCTGCGCGCGCCCGACATCATTATCCGCAACGAGAAGCGCATGCTTCAGGAGGCGGTCGACGCGCTGTTCGACAACGGCCGCCGCGGCCGCGTCATCACGGGTGCCAACAAGCGTCCGCTGAAGTCGCTCGCCGACATGCTCAAGGGCAAGCAGGGCCGGTTCCGCCAGAACCTGCTCGGCAAGCGCGTCGACTACTCCGGCCGGTCGGTCATCGTGGTGGGCCCGGAGCTGAAATTGCACCAGTGCGGCCTGCCCAAGAAGATGGCGCTGGAGCTGTTCAAGCCGTTCATCTACGCGCGCCTCGACGCCAAGGGTTTCTCGGCCACCGTCAAGCAGGCCAAGAAGCTCGTCGAGAAGGAGAAGCCGGAAGTCTGGGATATCCTCGACGAGGTCATCCGCGAGCACCCGGTGATGCTCAACCGTGCGCCGACGCTCCACCGCCTCGGCATCCAGGCGTTCGAGCCCAAGCTCATCGAGGGTAAGGCGATCCAGCTGCACCCGCTGGTCTGCGCCGCCTTCAACGCCGACTTCGACGGTGACCAGATGGCCGTGCACGTTCCCCTGAGCCTCGAGGCTCAGCTGGAAGCGCGCGTGCTGATGATGTCGACCAACAACATCCTCCACCCGGCCAACGGCCAGCCGATCATCGTGCCCTCGCAGGACATCGTGCTCGGCCTCTACTACCTGTCGATCGTCGGCGAGGGGTTGGTCGGCGCGTTCAACGCCAACAACCCGAAGAACCCGATGCAGGGCGTCTACGGCAACGTCGGCGAGCTGGAGCACGCGCTGGCTGCGGGCGCCGTCAAGCTGCACTCCAAGATCAAGTGGCGCTGGAAGGGCATCGGCCCCGACGGCGAGCCGCTGACCAAGACCTACGATACCACTCCGGGCCGCGTGATCCTCTCGGGTGCCCTGCCGCTGCACAAGAACGTGCCCTTCGACGTCGTCAACAAGCTGATGACCAAGAAGGAGATCTCGGCGATGATCGACACCGTCTACCGCCACTGCGGTCAGAAGGAGTCGGTGATCTTCTGCGATCGCATCATGGCGCTGGGCTTCAACCACGCGTTCAAGGCCGGCATCTCGTTCGGCAAGGACGACATGGTGGTGCCCGACAACAAGTGGCCCATCGTCGACGACACCCGCGCGCTCGTGAAGGACTACGAGCAGCAGTACAACGACGGCCTGATCACCCAGGGCGAAAAGTACAACAAGGTCGTCGACGCCTGGGCGAAATGCTCGGACAAGCTCGCCGCCGAGATGATGCTGCGCATCTCGACCGTGCAGAAGGACGAGAACGGGGCCGACAAGCAGATCAACTCGATCTACATGATGAGCCATTCCGGTGCCCGCGGTTCGCCGGCGCAGATGAAGCAGCTCGCCGCCATGCGTGGCCTCATGGCCAAGCCCTCGGGCGAGATCATCGAGACGCCGATCATCTCGAACTTCAAGGAAGGCCTCGACGTGCTCGAGTACTTCAACTCCACCCACGGTGCCCGTAAGGGCCTCGCGGACACGGCGTTGAAGACCGCCAACTCCGGCTACCTCACCCGCCGTCTCGTCGACGTGGCGCAGGACGCGGTCATTCGCGAGGTCGATTGCGGCACCTCCAACGGCATCAAGATGCGCGCCATCGTCGATGCCGGCCAGGTCGTGGCCCCGCTCTCGATCCGTATCCTCGGTCGTGCCACGGCCGAGGACCTGGTCGCCCAGGACGGCACCGTCATCGTCAAGACCAACGAGACGATCGAGGAGAAGCACCTGCCGGCGATCCAGGCCGCCGGCATCCAGGAGGTGAAGATCCGCTCGGTGCTGGTCTGCGCCACCAAGAGCGGCGTCTGCGCCACCTGCTACGGGCGCGATCTCGCCCGCGGCACGCCCGTCAACATGGGCGAGGCGGTCGGCGTCATCGCGGCGCAGTCCATCGGCGAGCCGGGCACCCAGCTCACGATGCGCACCTTCCACATCGGCGGCGCGGCGCAGATCGCGGATTCGTCCTTCATCGAGTCGAGCTTCGAAGGCACGATCAAGATCCGCAACCGGGCGCTCGCCCGCAACACCGACGGCGACCTCATCGCCACCGGCCGTAACGTCGCCGTCGTCATCGTCGGTACGGATGGTTCGGAGCGGGCGGTCCACCGCCTGCAGTACGGCGCGCGCCTGCGCGTCGACGAGGGCGATCAGGTCAAGCGCGGCCAACGTATCGCCGAATGGGACCCCTACACCCGTCCGATCATCACCGAGACCGACGGCGTGGTGGCCTACGAGGACCTGATCGACGGCCAGTCGATCACCGAGACCACCGACGAATCGACCGGCATTGCCAAGCGCGTCGTCATCGATTGGCGCGGCACCGCCCGCACCGCCGACCTCAAGCCGGCGATGCTGGTGCTCGACAAGGACGGCAAGCCGATGAAGCTGCCGCGCGGCTCGGACGCGCGGTACTTCCTGCCGGTGGACGCCATCATCGGTTACGATCCGGGAGCCTCGGTGAAGGCCGGTGACATCCTCGCCCGCGTCTCCACCGACTCTGCCAAGACCCGCGACATCACCGGCGGTCTGCCGCGGGTGGCGGAGCTGTTCGAGGCACGCCGGCCGAAGGACGCGGCGATCATCGCGGAGAAGTCCGGGACGATCCAGTTCGGGCGCGACTACAAGAACAAGCGTCGCCTGACGCTGACCCCGCACGACGGTTCGGACGCGGTCGAGTACCTGATCCCCAAGGGCAAGCACATCCACCTGCAGGATGGGGACGTGGTGGAACTCGGCGACTACATCGTCGACGGCAACCCGGCGCCGCACGACATCCTGGCGATCAAGGGCGTGGAGGAGCTCGCGGCCTACCTCGTCAACGAGATCCAGGAGGTCTACCGGCTCCAGGGCGTGTCCATCAACGACAAGCACATCGAGGTGATCGTCCGGCAGATGCTGCAGAAGGTGGAGATCACCGACGGCGGCGATTCCGAGATCCTGACGGGCGACCAGATCGACCGGACGGAACTGGCCGACATCAACGAGAAGCTTCTCGCCGAGGGCAAGAAGCCGGTGGTGGGCGTGCCGGTGCTGCTCGGCATCACCAAGGCGAGCCTTCAGACGAAGTCGTTCATCTCGGCGGCCTCGTTCCAGGAGACCACCCGCGTCCTCACCGAGGCGGCGGTCAACGGCAAGATCGATTACCTCGAAGGCCTCAAGGAAAACGTCATCGTCGGGTCGCTGATCCCCGCCGGAACCGGATCCATGGCAGCCGACATCCGGGCCGTCGCCCGCCGCCGCGACACCCTGATCCTGCAGCAGAAGGCCTCGGAGAGCGGCGCCCGCACGCTCGACGAGCTGCCTTCGGCGGCCGAATAGAACCGACCGCAGAACCATCGAAACGCAGAAGGGGTCGCCGAAAGGCGGCCCCTTTTTCGTGGACCCGTGCACTTTTGTGCGTCGGCTCGCTGGTCACCAATCAGGAGTTCAGCGTCTCGCGACGGATCGAGGGACCGGGTCGAACCACCGCCGTGTCGCGGGCGCCGTGCTCATCGCGCGGGGCAGGGGAGAACGCGCGCTGAAATCCGGGGCCGCGATCGGCCTATCGGACGCCTTGCCGAGCTCGGGGCGTCGATCGCGCAAACCCCGGTCGGCACGGCCACGCTCGCGTTGTCCTCGCCCGGGTCCATGCGCTATGACGGGACCGGTGTGACAGGGCCGCTTGCCGAAACTGGTAGACGGAAGGCACTTAAAATGCCTCGGGCCATGCCCGTGTGGGTTCGACTCCCACAGCGGCCACCACGACCCTTCACCGCCGCCTCAGCGGGCGATGATCTCCTTCACCGTCTCCACCAGCTGCTTCAGGCTGAAGGGTTTGGGCAGGAAGTTGAAGGTCTCGCCCTCGGGCAGGTTCTTGCGGAAGGCGTCCTCGGCGTAGCCCGACACGAAGATCACCTTGAGGTCGGGCCGGTGCTTGCGCAGCTGGCGCAGCAGGGTCGGGCCGTCCATCTCGGGCATCACCACATCCGAGACCACGAGGTCGATCTCCTGGGTCTCGTCGGCGATGATGCGCAGGGCGTCGAGGCCGGAGGCGGCCTCGAGCACGGTGTAGCCGCGGGCCGAGAGCGCGCGCATGTTCACCGCACGCACGGGGTCCTCGTCCTCCACCAGCAGGATGGTGCCCTGACCGGTGTGGTCGGTGGACGGTTTTCGCGCGGGCGCACCCTGGCCGTCCGTGCCGGTCCTGCCCTTGGCCGCCGCGGAGGAATCGCCGGTCGACGGCGCAGGCAGGTCGAGGGAGCGGGTCAGGGGCGGCGCGATCTCGACGACCGGCTCGGCCGCCGGCTCGTGGCGCGGGAAGTAGATCCGGAAGGCGGTGCCTTCGCCGACCTTTGACTGCACGTAGATGGTGCCGCCGCTCTGCTTGACGATGCCGAACACCGTCGAGAGGCCCAGGCCGGTGCCCTTGCCGATCTCCTTGGTCGTGAAGAACGGCTCGAAGATCTTGTCCATCACGTCCGGGGGGATGCCCTCGCCGGTGTCGAGCACCTCGATCAGGACGTGGTCGCCCGACGGGGCGCCGGTGCGGCCCTCGCCGGCCTCCGCGTCGCTGTGGACGACGTTGGCGGTGCGGATCCGCAGGCGCCCGCCCTCGGGCATCGCGTCGCGCGCGTTCACGGCGAGATTCACGATGACCTGCTCGAACTGGTTGACGTCGGCCTTGATCGGCCAGACGTCGCGCCCGTGCTTGAGGTCGAGGTCGACCCGCTCGCCGAGCAGGCGCTTGAGGAGGAGCGTCAGGTCGGAGAGGGCCTCGCCGACGTTCATCACCTCGGGCCGCAGGGTCTGCCGACGCGAAAACGCCAGGAGCTGCCGCACGAGGCTCGCCGCCCGGTTGGCGTTCTGCTTGATCTGCATGATGTCCTGGAAGGCCGGATCGGTCGGCCTGTGGCTCGCGAGCAGCAGGTCGGAATAGCCGATGATGGCCTGGAGGACGTTGTTGAAGTCGTGCGCGATGCCGCCGGCGAGCTGGCCGACGGTGTCCATCTTCTGGGTCTGGGCGACCTGCTGTTCGAGCTGGCGCTGGGCGGTGGTGTCGAGGGCGTAGAGGATCACGCGCTCGCGCTCGGATTGCGCGGCGGCGCGTTCCTCCGCCGGGTCGCGCTCGCGGCCCGAATCGGCGGCGGTCGCGGCCTCGCCGCCGGCCGGGCTCAGCCAGACCCGGGCCGAGCGGTTGCCGGTGCCGGCGACAGTGACCTCGATCGGCACCACCTCGGCCAGACCGCTCACCGCCTTGGCCAGCGCCCCTTCGAGCATCGGCCGGTCGCGCTCGGCCAGGGATTCCCAGATCGTCGGGTCGCTCGACTCGGCGAGATCGTCTGGCGCCTGGCGCGGCATGCCCCCGAACAGGCGGGCGAAGGAGGCGTTGGCCCGGGCGATGCGGCCGGTGCCGTCGAGGGTGGCGATGGCGATGGGGCTGCTGTTGAGGAAGCGGGCGAGCCTTACCTCGGCCGCCCGCTGCGGCTCGTCGCTCTCCGCCCCCGCCGAGCGGTTGAGGACGAAGGTGCGGGACGGGCCGGGCTTGGCGTCCTGGCCGAAGGCCACGCGGTGGTAGAGCCGGGCGGGCAGGGGATGCCCGTTGCGCCGGCGCAGGTCCATGTCGAAGCGGTCGGTGCGGACCTCGCCGGGAAGGCCGGCGGCCGCCACCAGGATGTCGGCCCCCGGCGCGATCTCGGACAGGCGCAGCCCGCCGGAGCCGACCGTGGCGAGGTCGTACCCGAGCCAGGAGGCCAGGGTGGCGTTCATGTAGACGATGGAGCCGGCCGGATCGATCGACAGGAAGCCCGCGGGCGCGTGGTCGAGGTAGTCGATGGCGTGCTGGAGTTCCTGGAAGACGTTCTCCTGGCGCTCGCGCTCATGGGTGATGTCGCTCACCATCCAGAGCGCGGCGGGGCGGCGCGGCCGTTCCAGGGGCCTCACGCCGATGCGGAACCACGCGAAGCTGCGGCCGGTGGCGGTCTCCGGCGGCGGCGACAGGCGGATCTCCTCCACGTGGCTGCGCCCGTCGCGGGCGCCCTGCGCGAGGCGATAGATCGCCTCGGAAACCTCCGGCGAGCCGACGAAGACCCGCTCCACCGGGCGCAGGTTGCTGAAGGTGTCGCCGCCCGCGATCCGCAGGTAGGTCTCGTTGGCGTAGATGATCCGGCCGCCGTCCTCCACGACGATGACGCCCTCGGGCGCGGCGTCGACGATGCCCTTGGTGATGTCGTCGCGCCCGGGCTGGCCGCTGAACTGGATCGCGCCGATGGCCAGGGCGAACAGGAAGAACACCCCCGCCATGGCCAGCAGCGCCAGGAGGCCGAGGATCAGCGGCTGGGCCTGGTCGTTGGCCACGAAGGACAAACCGACGGAGGCGCCCACCAGCACGCCGGCCAGGACCAGGAGCAGGCCGACCCGGCCCGGCCGTTCCGAGCGGTCGATGGAACTCGACGGCGGCGGCGTTGGCCCACTCAACTCAGACATCCGGTGTCAACCCAATCGACCGCAGGCATCGGTTAGCGCCCCGGCCGCGGCGACGGCAAGGGGTATCCGCGCCAAGGTGCGGAAAAGTCTCGCGAAAGAAAGTGCATAATCGCGCACCGCGGGCGGGCCTGCCCCGCGGCGCGGCAGCCCTCATGCGGCCCGGCGCCTGAGGCGCATGACGAAGCCGATCACCTCGGCCACCGCGCGGTAGTGCTCGGCCGGGATCTCGTCGTCGATCTCGACGGTGGCGTGCAGCGCGCGGGCGAGCGGCGGGTTCTCCAGCACCGGCACGCCGTTCTCGGCGGCGATGGCGCGGATGCGCAGCGCCAGGCTGTCGACGCCCTTGGCGACGCAGATGGGCGCGGCCATGCCGGCCTCGTAACGCAGGGCCACGGCGTAGTGGGTCGGGTTGGTGACGACCACGGTGGCCTGCGGCACCGCTGCCATCATGCGCTTCTTCACCCGCTGGGCTCGGATCTGGCGCATGCGGCCCTTCACCTCGGGGCTGCCTTCGCTCTCCTTGTGCTCCTGCTTGATCTCCTCCTTCGACATCATCAGGCGCTTGCGCCAGCGATGGCGCTGGTAGAGCGCGTCGGCCAGGGTGATGGCGACGTAGATCGAAAGCACCCCGGCGAGGAGCTTGAGGGTCATCGACAGGATCGCCTGGAGCGTCGCGGTGGGATCGAGCCTGACGAAGAGCTCGAACCGGTCGCGCTCGCCCCACAGGATCAGCCCGGCGACGATGCCCACCGTCGAGAGCTTGGCGAGCCCCTTGAGGAACTGCACCATGGCCTCCATCCCGAAGATGCGCTTGGCACCCGACATCGGCGAGATCCGCTCGAACTTCAGGCCGATCGCCTCGGTGCTGAACACCGGCGGATGCTGGGCGAACCCCGCCGCCAGCCCGGCCACCACGATCACCGCCACCGGGACCGCCAGGGCCTGGGCGCAGATGAGCAGGCCGCGGATGCCCATCGCCTCGTAGGCGTGCGCGTCCGAGGGCACGACGTGGGCGTTCATGAGGAAGCCGCGCATCGACACCAGCATCGCATGCGCGATCGGGCCGGCGGCCAGGAGCATGACGAGGGTGAAGGCGGACAGGATGAAGAACGTGCCGATCTCGGGGCTGTTGGGCACGTTGCCCTGTTCGATCGCCTTCTCGATGCGTCGCGGGGTCGGCTCTTCGGTCTTGTCTTCCTGTTCTGCGCCCTCGGCCACGGCTCAGGCTCCCTGGCCAGGTCGGGTCAGATCTCCGGCGGGCGTCAGCGCCCGGTGAGGTCGCCGAGGTAGCGGCCGATGTCGTCGAGGAAGACGCCCATCATCACGCCGAGGCTGCCGAACAGCACCAGCATCCCGATCAGCACCGAGGCCGGCACCGCCACGAAGAACACCTGCATCTGCGGCATCAGCCGCGACAGGATGCCGAGGCCGAAGTTGAACAGGATGCCGAAGGCGATGAAGGGCGCCGCGATCTGCACCGCAAGGCTGAAGCCGCGGGCCACCGCCTTCAGGGCGAGCTGAGCGGCCTCGCCCATTCCGGGCACGCCCACGGGGGGCAGCAGCGTGTAGCTGCGCGCCACCGCGTCGAGGGCGACGTGATGCAGGTCGGTCGCCAGGATCAGGGTGATGCCGAGCAGCTGCAGGAAGTTGCCGAGCGCGGCCTGCTGCCCGCCCTGCGTCGGGTCCACCGTCATCGCGTAGGACAACCCGAGCTGCTGCGACACGATCAGGCCCGCCGTCTGCAGGGCGGCCAGCACCATCCGCACCGTCAGCCCGAGCATCAGCCCGATCAGCAGCTCGCCGATGAGCAGGGTGATCAGCCCGGTACCGGCCAGCGCCCCGCCCTCCGTGGGCAGGAGCGGGCGCGCCATGGGAAACAGGATCAGGCTCACGAGGAGCGCGAAGGCCAGCCGCAGGCGCGGCGAGACCATGTTCTCGCCCAGGCCCGGCATCAGCATCATCAGCGTACCCACCCGTGCGAACACGAGCAGATAGGCCGCCGCGATGCCGGGCAGGAGGAGATTCATGCCCTTCCCATAGCACGCCCGACGCCGCGCTCACTGGCCCGAGACGATGCGGGCGGCGATGCGGGTCATGTAGCCGGCGAGCGCATCGCCCATGAACGGCAGCATCAGGAGGAGGGCGGCGAAGACCGCGACGATCTTGGGCACGTAGATGAGGGTCTGTTCCTGGATCTGGGTGAGGGCCTGCAGCAGCGAGACCACGAGGCCGACCACGAGGGCGACGATCATCAGCGGCCCCGCCACCTTGAGGAAGACGAAGATCCCGTCGCGCGCGACGTCGAGGATGGCGAGGCCGGTCATGGTGGGGGCAACTCGGTTGTCATGTGCGAAAAGAGGAGCGGTGAGCGCGCACTCCCCTCCCCACGAGGGGGAGGAGGGTCCCGCGCCAGATCTAGATCTGCATCCGCATGATCTCCTCGTAGGCCGAGATCACCCGGTCGCGCACGGCGACCAGGGTCTGGATCGCGGTCTCGCTCTCGGCCACCGCCGTGACGACGTCGACGACGTTGGCCTTGCCGCCGGCCACCGAGAGGGCCTGGGCGTCGGCCTTGGCGCCGGCGTCGCCGACCTTGTCCAGGGCCGAGGCGAGCAGCGAGGAGAACCCGCCCTCGGCGCCCGTGGCCGGGGCGATCTTGGGCGCGCCGCCCTTGGGCCCGCCGATGTTCTGGATGGCGGCATAGGCGCCGGCCGCAAAGGCGTTGGTGGCCATGGGGAGGGACTTTCGGAAAGCGAAGCCGGCCGGATCAGGCCTTGAGGATCTCGAGGGTCTTGGAAATCATCCGCCGGGTGGCGGTGATCATGTTGAGGTTGGCCTCGTAGGAGCGCTGGGCCTCGCGCATGTCCATGTTCTCGATCAGGCTGTTGACGTTGGGCATCCTGATCTCGCCGCGCTCGTTGGCGGCCGGGTTGCCCGGGTCGTACTTCGTCTTGAACGGGGCGATGTCGCGCTGCACCCGCCCCGCCTCGATGACGCTGGCGCCGGTCTCGCGGTCGACGTGCTGGCGGAAGGTCGGGATCTTGCGGCGGTAGGGCTCCGCGCCCGGTGCGGGGGCGCCGGAATCGGCGTTGGCGATGTTCTCGGAGATCACCCGCATCCGGCTCGACTGGGCCTTGAGGCCGGCCGCCGCCACGGTCAGGGATTTGAGGAAGTCCACGGCGATGTCTCCGTCGCGTCGGGCGAAAAGGGTCGCGATCAGCGCTTGCCGCGGGATCAGCGCTTGCCGATGGCGATCTTCAGGGTCTCCATGCTCTTCTGGTAGAGCGTGGCGGCGAGCTGGTAGTCGGCTTGGTTATCGCCGGCCTTCATCATTTCTTCCTCCAGGTTGACGCCGTTGCCGCTGGGGCGAATCTCGAAGCCCTTGAAGCGGCGCGGGTCGGCACCGGGCCCCTCGGGACCGCCGATGGCGATATGGGCGGGGCTGGTCTGGGCGAGCCCGGCACTGCCCGTGAGCGCCCCGACCGGCTGGGCGAGGCCGGCACCGGGCCGGCCGAGATCGGGAGCGGCGAGGTCGCGCGGCCGGAAGCCCGGCATGTCGGCGTTGGCGACGTTCTCGGCGAGCAGCTTCTGGCGGGTCTGGTGCCACTGCATCCGCGTGCGCAGCATGCCGAAGATGGGCAGGTCGGTGACGGACACGGCGCTGACAGGCCCCCCGCGCACCCGCTCCGGGTTCGACGCGCTGGGCAAAATCTGCCGCCTCCATGGTTAACGGGCGGTTAAGTCTCCGTCAGTCAGGGCAGATCGAGGCGGACGGAAGTTCGCTGTTAACGAAGTCTTAACGATGTTGCCCGGCGCGCCGGTCACCGTGATACTACGGTCTCGGTACTGCGTCGGGCTCGCGTGGCCCCCCAGCGAAAGTTATCCGCGTTGTCAGCGTTCTTCGGTTCGGAGGGGTCGTCCCCCTTCCAGTTCGCCATCATCTTCGTCGTGATCTTCGCGGTCCTGGCCGGGCTGGCTCTGACGATCCGCCGTTTCACGGGCCGCAACCAGGCGCAGCTCGCCAAATCGGGGTCGCGTCCGCGCCAGCCACGACTTGGCATCGTCGACGTCTACGAACTCGACCGGCAGCGCCAGCTCATCCTGCTGCGACGCGACGGCGTCGAGCACCTGCTCCTCGTGGGCGGGCCCAACGACGTGGTGGTGGAACGCAACATCAGCCGCAGCGCCGGCGTGCGCCTACCGGCCGAGGAGGACGCCCGCACCGAGGAGCCGCCGCCGCCGGCGCCCGTCTTCCCCCCGCGCGACCCCGCCCCCCTGCCGGCGGCGCCGGCCCCGCAGGAGGCCGCCCCCGACCTCGTCGCGGACCGGAGGAGCCCCAGCGAGCCGCCCTTCGCGATGCCGCTCGTGGTGCCGCCGCCGGCCGCCTTCCCGGCGCCGCCCCCGCCCATCCCCGCACCGGTCCGCCCGATGCGATCCGAGGAGCCGGCCCGCCGGGTGCAGCCGGACGTGCAGCCGGCGCGGGTGATGCGGCGGACCCCGCCGCCGCTGGTGAACCCGAAGCCGGACGTCGCCTCCGAGCGCACCCGCCCGCCCGAGGCACCGATGCCCGCCGCGGCGCCGGCCGAGAAGGCGGCGGCGCAGGAGCCGGATTTCGAGGCCGCCTTCGCCGCGGCCCTGTCCGCACCGGTCGCGGCGGCGGCGGCGCCGGCCGTCACCACGGTACCCGAGGCACCGGCTGCGCCGGTGGTCACCGTCCCGGCGACCGAGCCGACGCCCCCGGCCGAAACGGCGGACACCAGGATCCTCGCCGACATGGCCCGGCAGCTGGAGGATGCGTTGCGCCGCCCGTCGTCGGCCGTCACGCCAACGCCCGCCGCGAGCGTTCAGCCTCTCGCCCCGCAGCCGGACCCGTCGCCGGCACCGGAGCCGGCCCCCGAACCCGACGTGGCGGCCGTGGCCGTCCCGGACGTGGCACCGCCCACCCCGGCGCCGGAAGCGGAACCGGCCGACATCGTCGCCCCCGAGCCGCCCGCACCGCCGGAACCCGATCCGGTGGCGGCTGCCATGGCGAGCGCTGCCGAAACATCCGCCGAGACGACGCCCGTCGAGACGCCTCTCGTCGAAACGGCGCCCGCTGACGGCGACGGCCTGTTCGAGGAACCCGCGCCTGCTCCCGAGCCCACGCCGGAGCTGGAGCCCACGCCGGAGCCGGAGCCGGAGCCGGCTCCCGCGCCGCCACCGCCGCCTCCGCCCGCGCCGGCCAAGCCCGCGTCGGCGGGTACCAACCCCTTCTCGGTGGAGGAGATCGAGGCGGAGTTCGCGCGCCTCCTGGGGCGCCCGCTCGATCGCAAGGGCTGACGTGCGGCAAGTGCCGCGTGGAGGATGTCGCGGCCTCGCGTCGCTTGCGTCGTGGCCTCGTCCGACGCAGGTTGCCGGCGTCATGATCCCGCAACGCGCCGATCCGGCGACGACATCCCGCCCCTGGCGGCCCTGGACGATGCGCCTGTCCATGGCGGCCGCGCTCCTGGGTGCCGGCACCTTCGGGGCCGCCGGGCAGAGCGTGTCGGTGGATCTGGGCACCGGCGGCGTCACTGAGCGGGCACTCCAGCTCGTCGCCCTCATCACCGTCCTGGCGCTGGCGCCCTCGGTGCTGGTGATGGCGACCTCGTTCACGCGGATCGTGGTGGTGCTCTCGATCCTGCGCTCGGCGCTCGGCACACAGACGGCGCCGCCCAACACCGTGATCGTCAGCCTCGCCCTGTTCCTCACCGCCTTCGTCATGGCGCCGGTGGGCCGCGAGGCCTACCGCAACGGCATCGAGCCGCTGCTCGCCAACCAGATCACGCAGGCCCAGGCCTTCGAGCGGGCCTCGGCGCCGTTCAAGACCTTCATGCTGAAGAACGTCCGCGAGAAGGACCTCAAGCTGTTCCTGGATCTCGGCAAGATCCCGACCCCGGCCGGGCCGGAGCAGGTCGGGCTGGAGGTGCTCACCCCCGCCTTCATGATCTCGGAACTGCGCCGCGCCTTCGAGATCGGCTTCCTCCTGTTCATCCCGTTCCTCGTCATCGACCTCGTGGTGGCCTCGATCCTGATGGCGGTGGGCATGATGATGGTGCCGCCCGCCACCGTGGCGCTGCCGTTCAAGCTGATCTTCTTCGTGCTCGTCGACGGCTGGACCCTGGTGGCCGGATCGCTGGTGCAGAGCTACGGCACCTGAGCGCGGGTGCACGGCCGGAACGGCAGGGAACAGGCGCAGCAGCCCTTGTGCGGTGAGAACAAAACAGGTACAAAATCGGCAGCAGCGGCGCCTTGAGCCCCGCGCCCGCCCCCTGCATAAGGATGCCGACGAATGGCCCAGCCCGCGCTGAAGATGGTGGAACCCACGATGGTGGACAAAGACAAGGCCAAGGCGATCGATGCCGCCTTGTCCCAGATCGAGCGGGCCTTCGGCAAAGGCTCGATCATGCGGCTGGGCAAGAACGACAAGATCGCCGAGGTTGAGGTGGTCTCGACGGGCTCCCTCGGCCTGGACATCGCCCTCGGGGTCGGCGGCCTGCCGCGCGGCCGCGTCATCGAGATCTACGGGCCGGAATCCTCGGGCAAGACCACGCTGGCGCTCCACACCATCGCGGAGGCCCAGAAGAAGGGCGGCGTCTGCGCCTTCGTCGACGCCGAGCACGCCCTCGACCCGATCTACGCCCGCAAGCTCGGCGTGCAGCTCGACGACCTCCTGATCTCGCAGCCCGATACCGGCGAGCAGGCCCTGGAGATCACCGACACCCTGGTGCGCTCGGGCGCCATCGACGTGCTGGTGGTGGATTCGGTGGCGGCCCTGACGCCGCGGGCCGAGATCGAGGGCGAGATGGGCGACAGCCAGCCCGGCCTCCAGGCCCGGCTGATGAGCCAGGCCCTGCGCAAGCTCACCGGCTCGATCTCGCGCTCCAAGTGCATGGTCATCTTCATCAACCAGATCCGGATGAAGATCGGCGTCATGTACGGCTCGCCGGAGACCACGACAGGCGGCAACGCCCTCAAGTTCTACGCCTCGGTGCGCCTCGACATCCGCCGCATCTCGACCCTCAAGGATCGCGACGAAGCCATCGGCAACCAGGTCCGCGTCAAGGTCGTCAAGAACAAGGTCGCGCCGCCCTTCAAGCAGGTCGAGTTCGACATCATGTTCGGCGAGGGCGTCTCGAAGGTCGGCGAGCTGATCGATCTCGGCGTCAAGGCCGGCATCGTCGAGAAGTCGGGCGCCTGGTTCTCCTACAACAGCCAGCGCCTCGGCCAGGGCCGCGAGAACTCGAAGGGGTTCTTGCGCGACAACCCGGACATCGCCGCCAAGATCGAGGCGTCGATCCGCCAGAACTCCGGCATTCTCGCCGACAAGATCCTCGACACGGCCAAGCCCACCGACGACGACCTTGACGAGGGCGAGGCCTGATCGCAGCGGCTCGTTCGCCGCAGCAGACGACGCCCGCCGCGATCCCTCGCGGCGGGCGTCGTCGTGAGGGGAGCCGCCGTCAGCCGCTGTAGGGCAGGATCTTGATGAACAGGCCCCACAGCACCATCAGGATGCCGGCGATCGAGACCAGCCAGACGAGGCTGCGGACCTTCGGGATGCCGACGCCGTAGATCGGCAGGTAGGCGAGGCGCGCCCAGAAGTAGAGGTGCGCGCCGATCACCACCGCGGTGTTGTGGCGTCCCGTGGCGACGCAGGCCAGGACCAGGGCGGCGAAGATCGGGAAGGTCTCGAAGAAGTTCTTGGACGCTTTCTCCAGTCGCGCCGCCGCCCCGGTCACCTGCGGCGTCGCGCCCTCGCGGTTGCCCGAGGCCCAGGCGAAGCCCCCGCGCTGCTGCACCCCGCTCATCGATGCGGCGATGACGTGGACGAGGCCGAGCAGGCAGGACCAGGCGAGGAGGCGGATTTCGACGGGCATGGGATCGGGTCCTTTTCGGCATCGCGCCGGATCTGTCCCGCCTACTTAACCCGCCCGGATCGCGATGCGAAACCGCCTCCGGCGCACGGACCGTCACCAAGGCGTGACTCGGCCGCGCTTGATCCCTATGAGGGCGAGAGTGCCACCCGCGCCGGGCCCCGCCGATCCGGCGGCCTACGGTCGGCCCCCGATGCAAGAGTCAATTGCGATGAGCGGCGTCAACGAGATCCGGTCGACCTTCCTCGATTACTTCGCCAAGGCCGGCCACGAGCCGGTGGCGTCCTCGTCGCTGGTGCCGCGCAACGACCCGACGCTGATGTTCACCAATGCCGGCATGGTGCAGTTCAAGAACGTCTTCACCGGCGTCGAGAAGCGGCCCTACAGCCGCGCCACCACCGCGCAGAAGTGTGTCCGGGCCGGCGGCAAGCACAACGACCTCGATAACGTCGGCTATACCGCGCGGCACCACACCTTCTTCGAGATGCTCGGCAACTTCTCCTTCGGCGATTATTTCAAGCCGGATGCGATCGAGTTCGCCTGGACCCTGATCACCAAGGAATTCGGCCTGACCAAGGACCGGCTCCTGGTCACCGTCTACGCCGACGACGACGAGGCGGCCGACCTGTGGAGGAAGATCGCAGGCTTCTCCGATGAAAAAATCATCCGGATCGGCACCTCCGACAACTTCTGGCAGATGGGCGACACCGGCCCGTGCGGGCCTTGCTCGGAGATCTTCATCGACCAGGGCCCGGGCCTCCAGGGCGGCCCGCCCGGCAGCCCGGACGAGGACGGCGACCGCTTCCTCGAGTTCTGGAACCTCGTGTTCATGCAGTACGAGCAGGTCGAGCCGGGCAAGCGCCTCGCTTTGCCGCGCCCTTGCGTCGATACGGGCATGGGCCTGGAGCGCATGGCCGCGATCCTCCAGGGCGTCACCAGCAACTACGACACCGATCTGTTCCGGGCCCTGATCGACGCGGTCAGCCATGCGGTCGGGCGGCCGCCGGAGCCCGGCACACGGGCCTCCTACCGGGTCGTCGCCGACCATCTGCGCGCCTCCGCCTTCCTCGTCGCCGACGGGGTGCTGCCGGGCAACGAGGGCCGCGGCTACGTCCTGCGCCGGATCATGCGCCGGGCGATGCGCCACCTCGAACTGCTGGGGTCGCGCGAGCCGGTGATGTTCCGCCTCGTGCCGACCCTGGTGCGCGAGATGGGCCAGGCCTACCCCGAACTCGCCCGCGCGGAGGACCTCGTCGCCGAGACCCTGCGCCTGGAGGAGACCCGGTTCCGCCGCACCCTGGAGCGCGGACTCTCCATCCTCGATACCGAGACCCGCGAGCTCTCGGCCGGCCAGAACCTGTCGGGCGAGACCGCCTTCACCCTCTACGACACCTACGGCTTTCCCCTCGACCTGACCCAGGACGCCCTCAAGGCCCGCGGCATCGGCGTCGACACCGACGCCTTCGGCGCCGCCATGGAGCGCCAGCGCAAGGCGGCCCGCGCCGCCTGGACCGGCTCGGGCGAGGCCGCCACCGAGACGGTCTGGTTCGGCGTGAAGGAGCGCGTCGGCGCCAGCGAGTTCCTCGGCTACGAGACCGAGACCGCCGAGGGCATCGTCACGGCGCTCCTGCGCGAGGGCGCGGAGGTCGAGGCGCTGGCGGCGGGCGAGACCGGCCTCGCCCTCCTCAACCAGACCCCGTTCTACGCCGAATCCGGCGGCCAGGTCGGCGACACCGGGCGCCTGTCGGGCGCGGGCCTCGAGGCCCGCGTCACCGCCACCGAGAAGAAGCTCGGCGACCTCTTCGTGCACCACGTCACCGTGGACGAGGGCCGGCTCGCCCTCGGCCAGCCGGTTGAACTCGCCGTCGACCGCGCCCGGCGCGCGGCGATCCGCGCCAACCATTCGGCGACCCACCTGCTGCACGAGGCCCTTCGCCAGGTGCTCGGCGACCATGTTGCGCAGAAGGGCTCGCTGGTCTCGCCCGACCGCCTGCGCTTCGACTTCAGCCATCCCAAGCCGATGGACGAGGCCGAGCTGCGCGCCGTCGAGGAGATCGCCAACGCGGTCCTGCTGCAGAACACCCCCGTGGTCACCAAGCTGATGGCGCAGGAGGAGGCGGTGCAATCGGGCGCCCGCGCCCTGTTCGGCGAGAAGTACGGCGACGAGGTCCGCGTGGTCTCCATGGGCCGGCCGGTCGCCGACGATGGCGCCCCCAAGGAGGGCGGCCGCCTGCCGGCCTTCTCGATCGAACTGTGCGGCGGCACCCATGCGGCGCGCACCGGCGACATCGGCCTGATCTCGGTGGTGGGCGAGAGCGCGGTGGCCTCCGGGGTACGCCGGATCGAGGCGATGACCGCCCATGGCGCCCGCCGCCATCGCGGCCAGGAAAGCCGCACGCTCGGCCAGATCGCCGGGCTCCTCAAGGCGCCGGTGGCGGAGGTGCCCGATCGCCTCGCCGGGCTGATCGAGGAGCGCCGCCGCCTGGAACGCGACCTCACGGACGCGCGCAAGAAACTGGCGATGGGCGCAGGCTCGGGCGGCGCCACCAGCGAGATCCGCGAGGTCGGCGGCGTCAAGCTGCTGGCGCGGGTGGTGGAGGGCGTCGAGCTACGCGACCTCAAGAGCCTGGCCGACGAGGGCAAGACCCGGCTCGGCTCGGGAATCGTCGCGCTGGTGGGCGTCTCGGCCGACGGCAAGGCCGGCCTCGTCGTCGGGGTCACCGCCGACCTCACCGGCACCCACGACGCCGTCGCCCTGGTGCGCGCCGGCGCCGAACACCTCGGCGGCAAGGGCGGCGGCGGGCGCCGCGACATGGCCCAGGCCGGCGGCCCCGACGGGGCCGGCGCCGAGGCGGCGCTGGCGGCGATCGTCGCGGCGCTGGAGGCGGCGGGCTGAAGCCGGCCGCCGCCCTTACGGGCTCGATGTCGAAAAAGTTCAGTTCACCCGCTTCCAGGTCTGGCGCTTGCAGAACACGCTCATGACGCAGCCGGCCACTTCCAGCGTGTCGGGGCCCTTGATCTTGAGGCTGCCCGAGTAGGTCTTGCCGTCCTTGGGGTTGTAGAGGGTTCCGTCATAGCCGTCGGCGGTGGCCGAACGCACGTTCATGATCTGGACGCCGACGAGGCTGCGGTTCTTCAACGACGCGTCCGGATTGTTGGAATCGACGCCCGTGCCGGAGGTGCTGGCGATGGTGCCGCAGAAGCCGCCGCCGCAGCGGCCGATGCGGATCTTCGAGTCGCCGCCCTCGGTCAGCCACATCCCGGTGGCGTCCGCCGCCTTCTGCGCCACGGCGAGACCCGGCACGGACAGGCCCGCCAGCAGCGTGGCCGCGAGGACGACATGCGCGCGTCGTATGGATACCAAGGTCCCGCTCCTGTCGCCGGCGCCGCTCCGGCGCGTCGGGCGAGGGCATAGCGTGGGGCCGGCGGATCGGGCAAGCGGGCTTGACGCGGGGGCCCTATCGTCCCGAGAACCGCCGCGACCGCCGGGCGCCCCGGAGCAGGAGAGACGAACGATGCGCGTGATCGAAACCGACATCCCCGCGGTCAAGCGCGTGGTCCCCGTCCGCCACGGCGACGCGCGCGGCTGGTTCAGCGAGACCTTCCGGGCGGACGTCCTGGCGGACGCCGGCATCGCGAACGTGTTCGTGCAGGACAACCAGTCGTTCTCGGCGCCGCAGGGCACGATCCGCGGCCTGCACTTCCAGATCGCGCCAGCGGCGCAGGCCAAGCTGATCCGGGTCCTTTCCGGCAGCATCCTCGATGTCGCGGTGGACCTGCGCCGGGCCTCGCCCACCTTCGGGCGCCACGTGGCGGTGCGTCTCGACGCGGAGAACGGCGAGCAGCTGTTCGTGCCGGCGGGCTTCGCGCACGGGTTCTGCACCCTGGAGCCGGGGACGATGGTCGCCTACAAGGTCGACGCCTACTACAGCCTCGCCCACGACCGCGCCCTGGCGTGGAACGACCCCGAGGTCGGCATCGCCTGGCCCGTCGCCGAAGCGGAGGCACAACTCTCGGACAAGGACCGGGTCGCCCCGCGTCTGAGCGACCTGCCGGACCTGTTCTGAGCGCCTCAGGAGGCGAGGGCGAGCCCTTCCGCCACGGGTAGCGGCGCGGGGAAGCGGGCCTCCAGGCCCGTGACCGTCACCGCGAGGAGGTCTGCCACCGCGTCGATCGCCTCCGGGGAGGGACAGATCGCCCGGCCCCGCGCCTCCTCCTCGATGGACGCCAGCGCCCGCGCCAGGGCCCGGCCGCCGACGTTGAGGCTCATCGACTTGAGGCTGTGGGCCGCGCGGGCGGCGGCCTCGCCGTCCGCGGCGGCCGTCGCCTCGCGCAACTGGGCGATGGCGGCGGGGGCATGCTCGGTGAAGATTGCCACGACGCGCCGGGCGAAGGCGCCGTCCGACACCCGGCCCATCTCCTCGAGGTTGGCGATGGTGTCCTCGTCGAGGACGGCATCGGGCTCCTGAACCGCCGGCACGGGCTCGACGTCGCCGCCGTCGGCCACCGCGGCGCCGGGCGTAAGCAGGCGGGACAGGACCTCGGACAGGGCCTGGAGGGTGAAGGGCTTGGTCAGCGTGGCATCCATGCCGGCCTCGCGCCAGACGTTGGCGGCCGAGCCGACCACGTGGGCGGTGGCCGCCACGATGGGCATGCGGGCCACACCGTGCTCGGACTCCCACCGGCGGATCGCCCGGCTCGCGTCATAGCCGTCGAGCACCGGCATGCTGCCGTCCATGAGGACGAGGTCGTAGGGTCCGGCCTGGCAGGCGGCGACCGCTTCGCGTCCGTCGTTCACGGTCTCGATCAGGGTGATGCCGAACCGGGCCAGCGCCTCGATGGCGACCTCGCGGTTGACCGCGCTGTCGTCGGCCACCAGCACCCTGGCGTGGGGGAAGCGCGGCCAGGTGCCGTCGCTGCGCCTGGGCCGCCGCTCGGACCGGTCGAAGGCCGCATCGGTCGCCAGCACCGCGAGCACGACCGCGAGATCGTCCTGAACGAGGGGCCAGCGCAGCACCGCATCGGCGAGGCCCGCATTGGTGAGGGTCGTGGCCGAGACCTCGTCGAGACCCGCGACCGCCACGATCCGGCCCGGACCGGGTCTCGTACCGCTGGCGAGGAGCGCGCGGGCATCGACGAACCGATCGGCCTCCCCGGCGGCTTCGGCGGAAACCAGCGCGAAGCCGGCCTGGGCGAGGCGCTCGCACAGGACCTCGCGGGTGGCGCCGGGCGCCAGCGTCACCGCGACCGCACCGCGTGCACCGGGGGCGAGCGGGGGGGCGGCTTCCGTCCCGGCGGCGGCCGGGAGGGGGATCTGCGCCCAGAAGGTCGAGCCGGTGCCGACCTCGCTGTCGACGCCGATGGTGCCGCCCATCGCCGCCACCAGGCGCTGGGCGATGGAGAGGCCGAGGCCGGTGCCGCCGTAGCGGCGGGTGGTGGACTGGTCGGCCTGCGAGAAGGCGGAGAAGATCGAATCACGGGCCTCGGCCGCGATCCCGATGCCGGTGTCGCGCACGCTCAGGCCCAGGCCGCCGGGGGAGGGGGCGATCCGCACCAGCACCGAGCCCCGCTCGGTGAACTTGAGGGCGTTGTTGACGAAGTTGCCGAGGATCTGCCCGAGGCGGACCGGATCGCCGGTGATGTGGGCGGGGAGGTCCGGGGAGACGTAGGCGGCGAGATCCAGCCCCTTCTCCCGCGCCTTTTCCGAGAACAGCGACACCACCGTGTCGGCCACCTCGGCCGGCGACACGGGGATCGCTTCGAGGTCGATGCGGCCGGCCTCGACCTTGGCGAAATCGAGGATGTCGTTGATGATCGACAGCAGGGTCTGGCCCGAGCGTGCGATCACCTCGGCATGGCGGCGCTGGCGCTGGGGCAGGTCGGCGCCGGCGAGCAGTTCGGCCAGCACAAGCATGCCGTTGAGCGGCGTGCGGATCTCGTGGCTCATGGTGGCGAGGAAGGCGGATTTCGCGCCGTTGGCGGCCTCGGCCGCGTCCTTGGCCTCCAGGAGGTCGGCGGTGCGGTCGGCGACGTCGCGCTCCAGGCTGTCGCGATGACGGGCGAGGCGCGCATCGCGCTCGCGCACCGTTCCGAGCAGGCTGTTGAAGGTGGCGGCCAGCACGCCGACCTCGTCGTCCCGCGCGATCCGGGCGACCCGGCTGTAGTCCTGGTCGGTGCGGACCCGCTCCATGGTGCCGGCCAGGGCCGCGATGGGCTGGGTGATCGAGCGCTGCATCGCCCAGGAGACCACCAGCCCCAGCGCCAGCGCCACCGCCGAGCCGTAGGCGGAGGCCTCGACGATGGCCAGCAGGCGCGCGAACAGGTCGGAGGTATCGGCCACGAGCACCAGCGTGCCGACGACGCTGCCCTGGTGCACGATCGGCACGCGGACCTGCGCGGTGCGGGTGGTGAGGAGGTCGAGGGCGGAGACGGTGTGGTCGAGGTCGAGGTCGCTGGCCAGGCGGATGGTCAGGCCCTGGTCGGCCAGGGTGCTGCCGTCGGGCCGTTCGATGGCGGTGTAGACGAGCTCCGGCCGGCGGGCGATGGCGCGCAGGGTCTCGTTGGCGCTCCGGGTGTCGTTCTCGAAGGTCGCCCGCGCGGTGGCCGAGGCGAACACCTCGCCGGTGACGGCCAGGGCGTCGCGCTTGGCGGCGGCGTAGCGGTCCACCTCCTGCCACAGGCTGGAGGCGGTGCCGACCACCAGCGCCAGGGCGACCGAAGCGAACACGGCCAGCGCCATCCGCCCGGCCAGGGAATGGGTGAGGCGGCGGAGGGACTTTCGCATCGACGGTGTCTCGGCCCCGGCCTGGGGTGGCCGAGCGTAGGGCCGGGACGGTTGTCGCCGTCTTAAAATCCTCGCCGGCGGCCTCCGGGCCGGGAGGGATCAGTGCGACAGCACGGTATCGGCCGAGCTCGGGCCGACGCCCTCGGGGACGGGGATATCGGTGGTGCCGTAGCGGGCGTTGAGGACGAGGTCGGGCCCGTCGTAGAGGTTGATCATCCGGGCGATGATCACCGTGTAGGCCGACTGGTCGGCGATGGGCGGTGGTGCCGTAGCGGGCGTTGAGGACGAGGTCGGGCCCGTCGTAGAGGTTGATCATCCGGGCGATGATCACCGTGTAGGCCGACTGGTCGGCGATGGGCTTCTTCGAGTCGATGATGAGGCGGCCGGCGGGCAGGTAGATGGTGCCCAGCAGGTTGCGGGCCTCGTTGCTGATGATCCGGTACTCGCGCAGGCCGACGACGGCCCCGATCACGGACGGCGCGGGCCCCTTGCCGCTGAGGGGCGGCGGCAGCGGCAGGAGGTTGATGAGGGCGCGGTCCTCGAAGAACAGCAGTCCCGCCATGATGCCGTGGGACGGCGCGGGCCCCTTGCCGCTGAGGGGCGGCGGCAGCGGCAGGAGGTTGATGAGGGCGCGGTCCTCGAAGAACAGCAGTCCCGCCATGATGCCGTCCTTGGGCGCGGTCAGGCTGATGACGCTGTCTTCGTCGAACAGCAGGCCGGCGCGCAGGCCTGTGAAGTAGAAGCCGGTGTTGGTGCCGGTGAACGACGACCCCTTGTCCACCACCAGGGGCCCGCCGGACATGATGTAGATGCCGGGCTTGAGCGTGACCTTGGCGCCCTTGGTGATGTGCAGGCCGCCGCAATAGGTGCCCGGCTCCAGGGTCGCCGTGGTGCTGACCACCTGGGTGCCGTAGAGCGGGCTGTCGATCCCGTCGAACAGCATCTTGGGGCGCGGTGCAAGGCGACGAAGGGCTTGGTCGGCGGATC